>CANHHZ010000001.1 GCA_947460275.1 Sphingobacteriaceae bacterium
GGCCGTTGTGGTTTCCCACTTCAGTTTTTCGTTTGCTGGTCCAGCATATAAATCGTTGGCTAAACCGGTTTGCACTGCCCCACCAAAAGGATAGTTGTAAACACTAAGCTGCGCCAAAGATGCATAAGAGCCAATGCCTTGGTTGCCAGTTTGGCCATAGCTAAGGCGAATTTTTAAATCACTGATGGCTTTTATGCTTTTCATGAACTCTTCATTAGAAACTTTCCAAGCTACTGCGGCCGATGAAAAACCTGCCCATTTATTGTCTTTACCAAATTTACTCGAACCATCTTGACGATAAGCGAAAGTAACGAAATATTTATCGTTATAGTTGTAGTTGGTACGCCCTAAAAACGAAATTAAAGTAGATTGGAAGCGCGAGGTAATTACGGGTAAAACAACTTCTCCAGCCGCTAAATTCTCATTTTGCAAGGCGTCATTTGGAAAAGTTTTGGCTTCTGCTCTTTTAGACTGGCCGTTTGTACGCTCAAAGGTACTTGCACCAACTATATTTAAACTGTGTTTTTTAAACTTTTTATCAAAGGTAAGTAAGCTTTCGGCAACACCACTATTCCAGATATTATCTGATTTCAAACCAGACCCCCTAACGGCAAACCCTTCATAAACGCTTCGTGGATAATATTGGTCTCTTGCGCTTGATGAATAGCTAAAACCAAGATTTTGCCTAAACTTAAAGTTTTTCAAGAAAGTAGCTTCAATATAATTAGAAGAAAATATATTTAATCCCTTAACTGCATTTAAAACTGAATTTACATAGATGTAAGGGTTGGTGATAAACGCATCGCCTACACCATCATAATCTATTGGTTCTGATGCGGTTGAAGGAAATGTAAGTGCCGAACGAATAACCCCGGCGCTTGCTGCATCAGATTTGGTAGTTCCTGTTTTTACACCATTGGTAAGTGTGCTGGCAAAATTTGTACTCGTACCAACTCTAAACGTTTTGCTCATATTTCTATTTAGGTTCAAGCCTAAACCAAACCTATTGTAGTCAGAGTTAGAGATAGTTCCTTCTTGGTCTAAATAGCTAAAGGTTAAGCTATGACTACCAGCATCATTAGCACCAGAAATATTGAGTGAGTAATTTTGATACAATCCACGTCTAAAAATTCTGTCTTGCCAATTGTTGTTATCGCCAATAAAATCTTGCGGACCTTTGGCATAATAAGTATTGCCTGGGTTTAAAGGATCTGGAAGTTGGGTACCAGGAAAAGGCAAACTATAAGCTGTTCCTGTATATTTATTAGAATTGCTATACGCCAAATTTTGATAGGCCGCATATTCCGAAGCATTCAATACATCGAGTTTTTTAGAAACTTCGGCCTGCCCAAAAACAAAATTTGCCTCAATTTTATCTTTACCGATTTTACCTTTTTTTGTAGTAATTAATACTACTCCATTAGCTCCCCTAGAGCCGTAAATTGCTGTAGCAGAAGCGTCTTTAAGAATATCAATGCTTTCGATATCATTTGGATTTAAAAAAGCCATTGCATTTAACGTTTGTTTTTCGTCTTCGCCAATGGATACAGGTGTAGCGCCGCTACTATTGTTATTAAAAGGAACGCCATCAATCACATAAAGAGGCTCAGTTCCACCTAAAAACGAATTTGATCCTCTAATCCTAATGCTTAACCCAGCACCTGGAGCGCCATCATTTTGGGTAACGTTTACACCGGCAATCTTTCCTTGTAAGGCCTGTAAAACATTGGTTGGTGCGTCTTTGAGTAAGCTCTCGCTGTCAATTCGAGTTACAGATCCAGTCAAATCTGATTTTTTTACTGTTCCATATCCAATAACCACTACATCGTTTAACGTTGTGCTTTGAAGTTTTAAGGTAATGAGAAAATTGGTTTTTGAACCAATAGCCATTTCTTGGCTTTCCATTCCTAAAAATGAAAACACAAGTATTTGGCTGTTTGATGGAACATTTATGGAGAAAATTCCATTTTGATTTGTTAAGACTGTTGTTTTAGTGTTTTTAACAGCAACAGAAACGCCGGGTAATCCAATTCCATTCTCGTCTGCAACTTTTCCAGAAAGCTTTTTCTCTTGAGCAAACGTGGAAATAGTAATCGTTAAACATACAAGTAGTGCGAATAGATTAGTAAATAATTTATTAAGCATAAGCATTTTATTTGGTTTGTATCAAAAGTAGCGTTCAAATTAGGGTTTAAAATAATACTATTTTATCTATTAATAATATTTTTATCTCTTAAAATTACGTATGTTTTAAATTAACATATTTTTTATTGCTTTTAAGACATTTTAATTAGTAATTGAACAATGCTTATCTTATCTTTGAGAACTAATATTATTTTATCTTATTTATTGATTTTATTGAACTCATTGTGCAGGTAAATCTTATAAAAGAAATAACTCCGCTTACCAATAGTGATTGTTTTACCATTTTTGAAAGGAAAAAACAAGACTTTGATTTTCCTTTGCATTACCATGAAGAGATGGAGCTTAATTTTATTACCAATGCCGCAGGAGCCAGAAGGGTAGTTGGTGATCATATCGAAGAAATAGAAGATATAGAATTGGTGTTAATTGGGTCTAACCTGCCACATGTGTGGGAAACCCACAAGTTAAACGGCAAAGAAATTCATGAAATAACGCTTCAGTTTCATAAAGATCTATTTGATGAAAGATTTTTGCGCAGAAACCAGCTAAGGGTAATTAGAGAAATGTTTGAAAAAGCCAAATGTGGCATTTTATTCTCTAAAGAAACCACACAGGCTCTCGGGCCAAGGCTTGTAAAGCTAAACAAAAGGCATGGGTTTGATTCCGTACTAGAGCTAATGTCTATTTTGCACGATCTTTCGACCTCCCGAAATATGCGAACCTTGTCCGACTCTACCTTTAGCAATGCCGAATTCTCCTATAACAGTAGGCGCATAGAAAAAGTAATGGAGTACATCAATTTGAACTTTGATAAACAAGTTTCTTTAGCAGAAGTTGCCCGTATTGCCAACATGACTGAAGTTTCTTTTAGTCGTTTTTTTAAAAGTAGAACGGGTATTAGTTTTATAGACAGTTTAATAGAAATTAGATTAGGTCATGCTTCTCGTAAATTAATTGATACCACCCAAGGAGTTGCCGAATTAGCTTATAACTGTGGTTTTAATAATATATCCAATTTCAATAGAATATTTAAAAAGAAAAAAGGCTGCACCCCAAAAGAGTTTAGAGAAAACCTTTCTGGACACCGAATTTTTGTATAATGAAAAAGTTATTACTTTCACTGTTTTTAGTTTTCGCCTCTGGCAATTTATTGGCCAAATCTGGGTTTAATTTTTACCCTGGCAACCACCCGTTTGTAAAATACATAGGTAGGGTAGATTTTTCCGATACCAGCAAACCAAAATTTTGGGCTTCGGGGACTTATGTACAAATTACATTTATCGGTACTTATTGCAATCTGCAAATTGATGATGAAATGCTTTGGGGAACGACACTAAATTATCTCCAAATAAAAGTAGACGACCGGCCCGCTTACCGTATACAGCTAAAGGGAAAACACAATGTGATTACTTTGGCCAAAAACTTACCCAAAGGAAAACATACCATTTTAATTTGTAAAAATACAGAAGCTGAAAATGGCTACATTCAGATTTTGGGCTTTGAGTGTGAACAAATTTTGCGTCCAGCTTTGACTCAAACCCGTAAAATGGAATTTATTGGAGATTCGATTACCTGCGGCGCTGCCAGTGACGAGAGTGAAATTAAATGCGATAAAGGTCAATGGCACGATCAGCACAATGCCTATATGGCCTATGGCCCAACTACGGCCCGTAACCTAAACGCCCAATGGCATTTATCGTCGGTTTCGGGGATAGGGCTGATGCACAGTTGTTGCAATAAAAAAATACTAATGCCCCAAGTTTTTGATAAGGTAAACATGGCAAGGGATACCATTGCTTGGGATTTTTCACTTTATCAGCCTGACGTGGTAACCGTATGTTTGGGTCAAAATGATGGAGTTCAAGATTCTGCACAGTTTGTAAATGCTTACATTAACTTTGCCAAAACTTTGCGTATAAATTATCCGAAAGCAAAACTAATTTTTTTATCGAGCCCAATGGCAAGCGCCGATTTAAAAGTTGCACTGATAAAATATATTAACGCAGTTAAAGAAAGTTTAAATCAACAGGGCGAAAACAACATTGCGACCTATTTCTTTTCAAAATCCTATCACCAAGGCTGCGGCGGGCATCCGTCGGTAGTTGATCATCAAGCGATTGCCGCAGAGCTAACCGCTTCCGTTAAAAAAATAATGAAATGGTAACCCTTAAAACTATATACATGAAACGCCTTAACCTTATTGTTCTATTTGTGTTGACATCATTTTTTGTTCAAGCACAAGAAAATCGTCCTTTTTATAGTGAAATTAACAATTTTAAAAAGAAGGATAGTTTAGAATTCCCACCAAAAAATGCAGTGCTTTTTGTCGGAAGCTCTACTTTTACCAACTGGAAAGATGCACAAAAATACTTTCCAACCCATACCATCATTAATCGTGGTTTTGGAGGTTCCTCTTTGCCGCATGTAATCGGCTATGCCAATGACATTATTTTCCCTTATCATCCTAAACAAATTGTAATCTATTGTGGCGAAAATGATTTTACAGGTAATGCAACAGCCCAAGTAGTTGTTGATAGGGTAAAAGAATTGTTTACGTTAATTAGAAATAAATATCCTAAAGTTTACATCGCCTACATATCTATAAAACCAAGTCCATCCCGCGAAAAATATTTGCCTCAAATGGTAGCTGCAAATAAAATGATTGCAGAAATGATTAAAGGCATGAAGAGGGCACAATTTATAAATACTTACGACGCCATGTTTACGGCCAGTGGCGAAATGATGAATGATATCTTTTTAAAAGATAATTTGCACATGAACGCTAAAGGCTATGCCATTTGGGCTAAGATAATGGAACCCTATTTGAAATAGAACAAGTCTGCTTTTCTAAGAGTTAAGCGGCCAAAGTGTTGTTTGTTTTAGTTAGATAAGCTTCTTTGCCTAATTTGCGCAACATGCGGTAATGCGAACGCAGTGCAATTAAAAAAGTTTTGTTTTCTATATAAGGTAAATCAAACTCTAGAGCTGTTTCTTTGATGATTTTTCCAATGGCTGGGTAATGAATGTGACATATTTTAGGAAAAAGATGATGTTCTATTTGTCTGTTTAATCCGCCACAAAAAAAGCCGGCAACTTTATTGTCAACAGCAAAGTTAGCTGTGGTCATTAATTGGTGTGCTGCCCAAGCATCTTCAATATTGCCATTTGCATTGGGTAATGGGAAATGGGTCCCTTCTACCACATGCGCCAATTGAAAAACTAAGCCCAAAACCAATCCTTGTGAGAATTGCATCGCCAAAAAGCCGATCAAAAATTGCCACCATGTTACATTCATCACCATGAGCGGTAAAATGATAAATAAAAAGTAATAGAGAAATTTAAAAAAGAACAAGTTAAAATACTCAATTTTAGGGTGATTTGCCACTTGGCTCCCAATCTTGCTTTGAAAGAATTTTTTATAATCTTTTCTAAAAACCCATGAAAGCATAGCCAAACTGTATAAACCAAAAGCATAAATGTGCTGATAGCGTTGTATTTTATTTACAGGTTCGGTTTCAGAAAATCTAATTAGGCCTGGCGCCACATCAATGTCTTCATCGTGACCCGAAATATTTGTATAAGTGTGGTGTACAATGTTATGGCAAATGCTCCAAACATAAGCACTGGCGCCTATTAAACTGAATAAAAAACTAAAGCATTTGTTAATGATGGGGTGTTGAGAATAGGCCTTGTGTATGGCGTCGTGACAAATGTTAAACCCCACAAATGCACCAAAAGCCCCAAGTAAAACCGCCATGGCTAGGGTGTAAACCGGGTTAAAATTACCTAGTAAAACTAGAAAATAAAGTGCAGTAAAGCCTCCTAAAAAAAACGTTGTTTTAAACCACATTGCAGTATTTGCATGGGTACTTATTTGCTGTGTTGTAAAGTAATTGTCAACTCGATGGCGTAAGGTAGCGTAAAAAGTACATTGCTTAGTATTGGTGAACTTAACTTTAGTTGTCATTTGTTTTGGATGATTTTTCTTATAATTAGCTAATTTATAACTTTTTACGAAATATGTTGCACGAATAAGTTTTTAATTTAAAATGAATTGCTTTATTTGTAGGTAAAATGTTGCTTGATGAACAAAAACGCCTGTAAATTTTATTTGAAAAAAATAAGTTTCTTTATTTTTTTCTGCTTGCTATCCTTTTTAAACGCAAACGCACAAGACACCCTTCAAAAAGTTAATTTAAGTAAGAAAAATGCAATTTCGCAGCAGCAAAAGCCTTATGTAATCTTAATTTCAATTGATGGTTTTAGGTGGGATTTGGCGGATAAATACAAGGCCAAAAACTTAATTGCACTTCGTAAGGCAGGGGTAGAGGCTGAATATTTGAAGCCTTCGTTCCCCTCACTTACTTTTCCAAACCATTATACTATCGCAACAGGCTTATATCCGGTGCACCACGGCATTGTAGACAATAATTTTTACGACAAGAAGAGAGAAGTGATCTACAGAAAATCGGATAAGGTAATGGCTGTTGATAGCTCTTGGTATGCTGGTAAGCCAATTTGGGTGTTGGCCGAAGAACAACAAATGCTAAGTGCAATATACTATTGGCCAGGTTCTGAAATTTCGATGAACGGAATAAGACCTACCTATTTTTACAATTACAACGAAATTATCCCCATGGGGAGAAGAATTGAAACGGTAAAAAATTGGCTACAACTTCCAGATCATAAAAGACCACATTTAATAGCTTTTTATTTTCCGCAGGTAGATAAGGCTGGACATAATTATAGCGTAAATTCTAAAGCAACAGAAGCTGCGGTTTTAGAAGTGGATGATGCAATTGGTCAATTAGTTCAAGTAGCAAAGGCCACTCAATTGCCTATTAATTTCATGGTTGTTTCTGATCACGGAATGACCCCGATTGATCAAGAAAACACAATCCCACTGCCCAAAGCTATAAATTTAAGTCAATTTGTTGTTCCTCCGGGCACTGCACTTTTGCATTTGTATGCCAAAAATGAAGCTTACATTCAGTCTACTTATCAGGCATTAAAAGCCGACACCACAAATTATATAGTTTATTTAGCCAAAGACATTCCAAAGGCTTGGCATTACAATAAACAATCAGATATTTACAATAGGGTGGGCGACATAATATTGGTGCCTAAATTACCAAAGGTATTCAGCATCAATGGCTTAAAGTCTGATGTAGGTCAGCATGGATTTGACCCCTCCATATCCGACATGCATGCCATTTTCTATGCGCAAGGCCCTCAATTTAAATCGGGCATAAAAATCAAAGCTTTCGAAAATGTACATATTTATCCTTTAATTGCTCAAATTTTAGGATTAAAAATAAATGATAAAATTGATGGTAAATTAGAAGTGTTGGCGCCAATATTGAACTCGCCAAGGTTAAAGTAACATTTTTGTGTTTATCGTATTTATTGACTTCCTTTTTTGATATTTATACAAACAAATTATATTCAAATGAACAAGTTTTTTATTTCGGCCTTTATGGTTTTTAGCATTGTTACCTCTACACAAGCTCAAAAACCCGCAGCTATTGCAAAAGAAGAACCTACTGCCACTAATACAAATATTGCTTCGCGTAACATTGTTGCCGAAAGCTCGGTAGTAACCAGCCACACTGTAACGATTAAAGGCAAGTTAGTGCCTTATAAAGCCACCACGGGCACTTTGCCTGTTTGGGATGAAGATGGGAAGGCTATTGCTGGTTTGTTTTATACTTATTACGAACGTACCGATATACAAAATAAAGAGGGTCGTCCATTGGTGATTTCTTTTAACGGTGGCCCAGGCTCTGCTTCAGTATGGATGCACCTCGCTTACACTGGCCCAAGGGTGCTAAAAATTGATGACGAAGGTTATCCAGTTCAGCCTTATGGATATCAAGAAAATAACAGTTCTATCTTGGATGTAGCAGACATTGTGTACATAGATCCAGTAAATACAGGTTATTCTCGTCCAACAAACAAGGATGTAGCCGGCAGTAAATTTTTTGGAGTTAGGGCCGATATTAAATATCTAGCCGAGTGGATAAATACTTTTGTAACACGAAATAACCGCTGGGCATCGCCCAAATTTTTAATTGGCGAAAGCTATGGAACTACCCGCGTTTCTGGTTTAGCCCTAGAGTTACAAAGTAACCAGTGGATGTATTTAAACGGCGTAATTTTAGTTTCGCCAACAGAACTAGGTATTGTAAGAGGTACAGTAATGGATGCTGCTTTAAGTTTACCTTATTTTGCTGCAACAGCCTGGTACCATAAAATGTTGCCCGACGATTTACAGCGTAAAAAATTGGCTGATATGTTACCCGAAGTAGAAAGCTTTACCATAAATCAACTTATTCCAGCCATAGCTAAGGGTGGTTTTTTGCCTATGGAAGAAAAACAAAAAATTGCTGCTCAAATGGCTAGATTTTCTGGCATTTCTTCAAAAGTATTTTTGCAAAATAACCTCGATGTGTCTACCAATTTATTTTGGAAAGAGCTATTGCGTGATAAAGGTTTTACTGTTGGCAGATTGGATTCGAGATATAAAGGCATTGATAGGGCAGATGCAGGTGAAGGACCAGATTACAATGCAGAGCTTACTTCTTGGTTGCATTCCTTTACGCCAGCTATCAATATGTACTTGCGCAACGAACTCAATTACAAAACAGATTTAAAATACAATATGTTTGGCCCTGTAAATCCTTGGGATAGAAGCGGTGATAAAACTGGAGAAAATTTACGTGCAGCTATGGCGCAAAATCCATATTTACATTTGTTGGTGCAGTCTGGTTATTACGATGGGGCATGCGATTATTTCAACGCTAAATACAACATGTGGCAAATGGATCCAAGCGGCAAATTGAAAGATAGAATGACTTGGGAAGGTTACGAAAGTGGACACATGATGTATTTACGTAAGCCAGATTTGGCCATGGGTAACGAGCATATCAGGAACTTTATCTTAAAAGCATTGCCAAAACCAGGCGAAGCAGCCAAATTTTAACTTGACAGCATAAATTTTATTGTACCATCTTTCGGTATATTTGTTTATTTTTGCCACCCGCTATGGAACAGATAAAAACATCCTTCGATTTCGAAAAGCCTTTGGCTGATTTGATGCAACAAATAGAAAAGGTAAAGCAAATTGCCGACAAAACTAAAGTTGACATGTCTGCAACCTTAAAAGAACTTGATGAAAAATTAGCCAAAACCAGTAAAACTCTGTACAGTAATTTGACAGGCTGGCAAAAGGTTCAAATGTCTAGACACGCAGATAGGCCACAAACTTTAGACTATATTCGCTTGATTTGTGATGACTTTATTGAGCTTCACGGTGATAGAACTGTAAAAGATGACAAGGCCATTGTGGGTGGTTTTGCCACCATCGATGGGCAAACAGTCATGATTATCGGACACCAAAAAGGTAAAAACACTAAGGAGCGTCAATACCGTAATTTTGGGATGGCAAATCCCGAAGGTTACAGAAAAGCATTGCGCCTAATGAAACTGGCCGAAAAATTTAATAAACCTGTAATTTCGTTGATAGATACAATGGGTGCTTACCCTGGTTTAGAAGCTGAAGAACGTGGTCAAGGGGAAGCTATTGCACGTAATTTGTTAGAAATGTCGGTGTTACGTGTTCCAATTCTATGCTTCGTAGTTGGCGAGGGTGCGTCTGGCGGAGCTTTAGGTATTGGTATTGGCGACAAAGTTTACATGTTAGAGCATACTTGGTACTCGGTTATATCCCCAGAATCATGTTCTTCCATCTTATGGAGAAGCTGGGATTTTAAAGAGAAGGCAGCCGAGTGTTTAAAGTTAACTTCTGAAGATATGTTTAATAATAAACTAATTGACGGAATAGTGAAAGAACCTTTTGCCGGTGCTCATCAAAATCCAGAGCTAATGGCAAGTACGTTAAAAAGTCAAATTTTAAGTGATTTGGCCAATTTGAAAAAAGAAGACATAGAAACTATCATTACAAAACGAATTGATAAGTTTTGTGCTATGGGCGTAGTAAACGAAAACTAAAACCAAAATTTCTTCCTAAAATAGATAAAAAAAGACCTCTATAATATTATAGAGGTCTTTTTTGTGGGTTTAATTAATGTTTATTGTGGCCCAAAAAATTGTTCAAATTTGCTATACAACTGATTATATTTGTTATCCACAAAAGTTGCAGTTTTAGTTTGCTTGTATTGTTTGGCTATTTTTGCCATAGGCTCTAAGCCATAGGCTAAGCCTATTCTTATATTTCTATCTCCAATGAGTTGCTTTTTGCTTCTAGAAATATCTGCCAAATAGTTGAGCTCCTTGGCTACGTAATCGGTATAAGCCTCAATTAATCTATTCGCTTTTTCCGTTTCACCTAAAGTATAAAGGTTATTTGCCATTTCAGGAACAGCCATCACCATCCTTAAGCTATAGATTTTGCTAGGCATCACCTCGTAATATTTATGAACTACTTTCTTAGCATCAGCATAATTTCCTTCTTTAATTAAGCCAGAAATTAAGTTGTTAAAAAGGTTATTAAATATAGAAACATCATCAGTTGATTGAGAATCTAAATAAGTAGCATTTTTTATATTTCCCCACTTAAATTTATCCATCACATTTGTGTACATGGGCTTGATATTGATTGGCTGTTCGCCTGTGTTAGCATCTTCAGCTATTTGCTGGTGTTGTAACGGGAGCAAGCGAGAAGCCAAGCCTTCGGTGTACAAATAGTTATCTAATCCATTAAACTGCTCTGAAGGCACGGTGGTGCAGAAATAAATAGGTCTTTTCCAGTTGTTATGTGCTATAATATCGAGCATAGCTAAGGTTCCTTTGGTTACATATCCTTTGTTGTATTTCCATTCCATTGCTGGTATAATTTTAGCACTGTCGGCTAGCGCTACAGTACCAGTGGTCAATACATCTTTACGATTTACCGTAAGTTTAAAGTTTTTTGTAGGAATGAAATTAGCCTTTGTTCCATCTTCTAGGTCTAATTGAGCCTCTGGGTTTTCAGAAAGTAAGAAATCCACAATGTCTTTAAGTTCTACAGCTTCTTTTACATTATAGTCTTTAAAATACATCACGTCTCTTACGCCGGAAACATATTGATCAGGTTTCATGGTAATTGGTAAAGGATCAGATTGATGCACTTTTCGTCGCATACCATTAATGTACCAATCCGTATCAAATAAGCTTAAGTTTACCAAACGTATATCAGGGCGTATGTTTTCTACTTCTTGCGCATACCAAAGCGGATAAGTGTCATTATCTCCGTAGGTAAATAAAATGGCATTTGGTGCGCACGATTCTAGGTAGCTTACGGCAATGTCATGCGCTACCATTTTTTCAGAACGATTATGGTCATCCCATCCCTGACTAGCCATTAACACTGGAGCTGCACCCAAGCCAATTACGGTAGCACCAATGGCTGCTGTTTTGATGTTCAATTTGTTAAATAGCCATTCTTTGATGGCCAGCACACCTAAGCCAATCCAAATGGCAAAGGCATAGAACGAACCCACATAAGCGTAATCTCTTTCTCTAGGCTCTAAAGGCTTTTGGTTCAAATATAATACAATGGCTAAGCCCGTACAAAAGAACAATAAACCGATAATTCCAGCATCTTTTTGTCGGCGTTTAAAGTGCCAAAGTGCACCCAATACGCCTAAAATTAGTGGTAAAAAGAAAAATCTGTTGTAAGATTTGCTTTCAGAAATTGATGGAGGTAAATGGCTTTGATCACCTAAAAACATGGCGTCTACGGGTTTCACGCCGCTCAGCCATTGCCCTTCATAGGTGCTTCCTTGTCCTTGTTCTTCATTTTGTCTACCAACAAAGTTCCACATGAAATAGCGCATATACATAAATCCTACTTGATAGCGAGCAAAGAAGCCCACGTTATCAAGCGTTGTTGGAAAATGGGTTTCCTCAAAACCCATCATGTCTTTGTAATATTCTATATGCCTTTGGTCGTCGCTATACATTCTAGGAAACAAAACCTCGTGCTGCAAACGACGGATACTGTCCGGGAAATTTTCATTTTCGCCGTAAACTTCTTTAGATTTTTTTCCAGCAATTTCATATTTTGTTGCACCTTTTCTATAAATGTTACCTGTTTCTACCCTAACTGGTCTGTTGCCATCTTCATTGTATTTTGGAATGGTGTTATAGTTTGGACCAACTAATAAGGGCCTATCGCCGTACTGTTCGCGATTTAGATAGCTCAAGAATGAAAAGGCATTGTCTGGGTCGCTGTTATTTAAATTTGGCTTAGCTTGTGCCCTAATAATAATCATGGCAAAAGAGCAATAACCAAAAATAACCAATACAGTAGACAGCAGTGCTAAATTTAAAATTCTTTTTTGATGTTTAATTGAATAACGTATCCCTAGAACTAAGGCTAAAATTAATAAAACAACAAAGAAAAGTACACCCGTTCCAAAACCAAGACCTAAGGTGTTTACAAAGAATAAATCGAAATAAGCACCAAAAGAAACTAGATATTGGATAATGCCATATTGTATAACGGCTAAAATTAAAATGCCAATTCCTAAAGTTTTAAATACACCAAGCGAAGTAGCTTGTTTTGTTTTTTTGAAATAATAAACAAAAGCAATAGCAGGTATGGTTAGGAGGTTAAGTAAGTGGATGCCAATAGAAAGGCCCATAATGTAAGCAATAAACAACAGCCACCTGTCAGCCTTTGGTTCGTCGGCTACCGCCTCCCATTTTAAAATTGCCCAAAATACGATGGCAGTAAATAATGAAGAAAGTGCATAAACTTCAGATTCTACGGCAGAGAACCAAAAACTATCAGAAAAAGTATAAGCCAAAGCGCCAACAGCGCCAGCACCCATTATACTAATTAAAGTGGGGGCACTTATTTCTTCCTCTCGTTTTACTAAAATCTTTTTAGCCAAAGCAGTAATGGTCCAAAATAGAAATAGAATAGTGGCTCCACTGGCAATGGCCGAACCCACATTCATAAAATAAGCTACCTTAGTAACATCACCCAGGGCAAAAAGAGAAAAGAAGCGCTGTATCATTAAAAATAAAGGTGCACCAGGCTGGTGTACTACTTGCATTTTTAACGCTGAGGCGATAAACTCGCCGCAATCCCAAAAGCTCACCGAAGGTTCGAGGGTTAAAATATAAGTTGAGGTGGCAATCAAAAAGCAAAGCCAGCCTACAATGTTGTTTATTTTTGAATATTTCATTTTAAAAATGGGATATAATAAATAAGCTTACGCATAAAAATGCAGCCGAAAATAATCAAATAGATTGATATATAGCTAAATATTTTTTAGCTTTTAACAAAAATTAACGCTTTATATGGGGTTTAAATTATGTTTTACAATTATTTTAACTTTTTTTTAATTGGCGCTTGCAGATACAAAAAATGTGCTTAAATTTGCATTCCATTTCAGAACAACAGTTCGATGGAAGATTGTCCGATAGTATAAGGGTAGTACAACGGTTTTTGGTACCGTTTGTCTTGGTTCGAATCCAGGTCGGACAACAATTTTTTTCGGATTGTGAACAAAAGCGCAATCCGATTTTTTTTAACCAGCATTGATCCCCTTAAATCATGCCATTGCAATTTAACCCAGTTAAAATTTTTGCCGGAAGCGGTTCAAAAGATTTAGCGAAAAAAATTGCCGAAGCTTACGGCAAACCACTAGGAGACGTAACTTTAAGTCGGTTTAGCGATGGCGAGTTTCAGCCTTCTTATGATGAAACTGTAAGAGGATGTGATTTGTTTTTAATCCAATCTACTTGTCAGCCAAACGATAACTTATTTGAACTGCTGCTAATGATTGATGCGGCCAAAAGAGCATCGGCTCACTATATTACCGCTGTTGTACCTTATTATGGTTTGGCCCGTCAAGATCGAAAAGATAAACCAAGGGTGGCAATAGGGGCGAAATTAGTAGCTAATTTACTAAAATCGGCAGGCATACATCGCATCATGACCATGGATTTGCACGCCGCACAGATACAAGGCTTTTTTGATATTCCAGTCGACCACCTTGATGGCTCTGTAATATTTGTACCTTATATCAAAAGCTTAGGCTTAGAAAACTTGACCATTGCTTCGCCAGACATGGGCGGTTCTTATAGGGCTCGTACCTTTGCGAAGTTTTTTAATGCAGAGGTGGTAATTTGTGATAAACGCCGTAAACGTGCCAACGAAATCGAATCGATGTCGATTATTGGAGATGTTACTGGGCAAGATATAGTGCTAATTGATGATATTTGCGATACAGCAGGAACTTTAGCTAAAGCAGCAGCTTTAATTATGGAAAACGGCGCTAAAAGTGTAAGAGCGGTTTGTACGCATGCTATTTTATCTGGTAACGCTTACGATACTATAGAAAACTCGATGTTAGCTGAGTTAATTGTAACAGATACAATTCCATTAAAACATCAGAGTAATAAAATAAAGGTGCTAAGTACAGCCAGTTTATTTGCAAAGGCAATTGCCAATGTTAACGAACACGGTTCAATTAGCGACCTGTTTAAAGTGTAAATAAAAGACTAAGAAACAAAGAGCAAAGATGAGCTGTTGGTTGTAACAATCCTTAACATTGATGCTCCAAACTAAATACTAACATCTAACTACTACTAGAATATTAACAATTTAAATACATAAAAATGAAAACAATCGCAATTAGCGGTTCTCTAAGAGAGAACGTAGGGAAACGCGATGCTAAAGAGCTTCGCTATCAAGGTAAAGTTCCTGCAGTATTGTATGGTGGTAAAGAACAAGTGCATTTTGCAGTAAACATTAAAGACTTGAACGCAGCTATCTACACCCCAGAGGCAAACTTTTTAGAAATCGCCATTGGTGGTACAAAAACTAAAGCCGTAATCAAAGAAGCACAATTTCATCCATTAACAGATTTATTAATCCACGTAGATTTTCTTCAATTATTTGATGATAAAGAAATCACTATGGAAATTCCTGTTAAATTAACCGGAACTTCTCCAGGTGTAAAAATGGGGGGTAAATTAGTTCAAAAATTACGTAAACTACGTGTAAGATCGTTACCAAAAAACATGCCTCAAGTAGTAGAGGCTAGCATTGCTCAATTAGAAGTAGGAAATTTATTCCGCGTTCGTGATTTGCAAGCTGGTAATTATGTAGTGACGAATACTCCTGAAGATACCATTGTTTCTGTAGGTATGTCTAGAGCATTAAAACAAGCAGAAAATGATGCAAAAGGTAAATAATACCTGATTGCTTTAAATGATAAACGGCGCAAAATTTATTTTGCGCCGTTTTTTTATGCATAAATTGTATTTTAGTAAACCAAATGGCAAGATGTACTACAAAAAATACTTTTTAATTTTATGCTTACTTAATTGTTTGGGTAAGCTAAATGCGCAAAATAAGATTTATGACACCATAGCAGAACGTATAGCTATCGATCTGCAATGGGGTGTTAATGACCAGGAATTGGCCAGTCGGATTGACAATAACTGGTCTAAACTAGCAGCAGACGGCAGCTGGATAGACATCAATTACAACGATGCTAAATTTGATCCATTGGTTAGGATAAAGGAAATGGCAATTGCTTACGTCAGGCCATCAAATCGGTTTTATCATTCACAAAAAGTACAGCTCTTATTGGTTAAATCTTTACAAAATTGGGCGGATAAAAATCCGAAGAACAAAAATTGGTGGTACAATGATATTTTTTATCCACAAAATATTGGACAAATTTTGGTGCTCTTACAGCAAAACACCAAAGCCCTTCCTAGTGAGCTAAAAGCTATTTTAATAAGTCGTATGCAACGAAAAATGCGTGAAAACGATGGGGCTAATACATCTGATATCGCTTTGCATTACTTGTATCGGGCTTGTGTGACCGAAAACAAATCTACCTTAGATTCGGCTACAACTTATTTATACCAACCCATAACCCTATCAAATGGCAAAGAAGGTGTGCAAATAGATGGCAGTTATTATCAACACGGCAAACAACAGGCCATTGGTAGTTACGGGCGTGTGTTTCTTTCAAACGCTGTTAATGCAACATTTTATCTGCGCAATACCCCATATGCCTTACCCGAAAAAAAGTTGGAAATTTTAATCGATTTTTTTAAAAATACCTTTGCTAAAACCATCAGAGGCACTTATTATGATTTTAATGTGCGTGGTAGAGGGATCAGTCGCAAAGATTCGTTAAGAAGCGGATTGGAAAGCATTATCAATAAAATGAGCACAATTAATGCCGAAAACAATAACTATTGGAATGCGCTTGCCCTACGGGTTACAAATCAAAAGCCTGCTGCATATCAAATTGTTTCTTCCCATACTTTTTATTGGAAATCAGGTTATACACTACATGTTGCACCCGAATATACTTTTAGTGTGCAAACAGCCTCAACCCGAACCTTGAGAACAGAAAGAGGAAACAACGAAAATATTTTAGGAAATTTTTTGGCCGATGGTGCTACCAATATTCAGCGTACAGGCAGCGAATATGCCAATATAATGCCTGTTTGGGAATGGGATAAAATTCCAGGGACTACGAATAGAGATTATTTAGCAGATGAAGGCGCAACGGTTAAAAAAGATTGGGGTATACCCGGTACAACCGATTTTGTAGGTGGACTTAGCGACGGAAAATACGGTGTTTCGGCCTATCATCTAAATAGCGATAGTGTAGAGGCTAAAAAAGCATGGTTTTTTTTCGACAAAGAAATAGTTTGCTTAGGAGCCGGCATCACCAGCAATACAGCACAGCCAATTGTAACCACCATCAACCAATCGTGGCTTAGGAGTGAGGTATCCGTTGCCATGCAAAACAACTCTAATGTGCTGTTGCCCAACATCCAAGTGGCTTATAAAAATGCAACAGCAGTAAGCCATGACAGCATAAGTTACTTTTTTCCGTTAAATCAGAACTTGGTTGTGGCCAACCAAATCCAAGCCGGTAATTGGTACCGTATCAATAATTTTCAACCTAAAGAGGAAAGGAGTGGCGAAGTATTTAAACTATGGATTGACCATGGTATCAAACCCACAAATGCAGCTTATCAGTACATTGTTGTGCCTGGTTCTCAAAAATCATCAATTTTTAAAAACTATCCGTTTAACAACTTACAGATTTTGCAAAACACGCCCAATTTGCAAGTGGTTATGCACAAAAAATTGGGGCTACTACAAATGGTTTTTTATGCGCCAGATTCGTTCGTTTATAATGGTATGACTATAAAGGTTGATAAACCTTGTGTGCTGCAAATTAACGATTTTGAGAGTGCAAACGCAATACTTTTTATAGCCGACCCCACCCAAAAAAGCAACGAAATAAATTTAGAATTAAAACTCCCAAAATATTCAACAAAATTTAAATTAACTTGCCCCTTGCCAGATGCCGAATTTGCGGGAAAAACGGTTAAATTCAAATTAGAAAACAAAAATTTACAACATAAAAACAATTAAGATGAAGAAATTAGGCTTAGCTATCACATTGTACTTTTGGCTAGTGAATGGTATTGCTTTCGCACAAACGCAAAACGCCAATCCATTAAGCATGAAGCAGTTGATCAACGAGCAGTTCCAATTTGCAGCGGCACAATACAAACTTTTAGACAAAAATATACCCCAAGGTTTGACCCCGCAAAGTTTTGATGCCAAAACCGGAAAATCAATGAATAAAGATATCCAATGGTGGTGTAGCGGGTTTTACGCGGGCAGTTTATGGTACATTTTCGAGCAAACTAACGATTTAATGATTAAGCAGCAGGCCGAAAACGCTTTGAAAGTAATAGCGTCCAACCAAACTTACACCGGTAACCACGATTTAGGCTTCATGATGTATTGCAGTTTTGGCAATGCTTACCGATTAACCAATAATCCTGAGTATAAAAATATCATCAATCGCTCAGCCGAATCCTTATTTTCTCGCTATCGCCCCTCAATTAAAGCCATCCAATCATGGAACAAAAATAAATATTGGGAATGCCCAGTTATTGTAGATAACATGATGAACTTAGAAATGTTAAACTGGGTAAGCGATAATGGAGGCGACCCAAAATATAAAAAAACTTCTATTATACACGCTAATACCACATTGGCTAATCATTTTAGACCAGATTTTAGCTCTTATCACGTAGTTGATTACGATTTGAATACAGGCAAAGTAATTAAAAAAGCAACTTGGCAAGGTGCCGCAAATTCCTCGGCTTGGGCTAGGGGACAAGCTTGGGCATTATATGGTTACACCATGATGTACCGCTTTACCAAGGATGCCATTTATTTAAAGCAGGCCAATGGAATCGCAAAATTTATACTTAATCATCCAAATTTACCGTCAGATAAAATTCCTTATTGGGATTTCGACGCCCCATTTATGCCCGAAGCTAAAAGAGATGCTTCTGCTGGAGCCATTATGGCCTCGGCATTACTAGAGCTTGCCCAGTACGCACAAAAAGCGGATAAAATAACCTATAAAACTGCGGCAGAAACAATAATAAATTCTCTTTCGAGCGATAAATATAGAGCCAAACAAGGCGAAAATGGAGGTTTTTTACTCATGCACAGCACCGGCGCATACCCTTTAAACAGCGAAATTGATGTGCCATTAATTTATGCCGATTATTATTTTTTAGAAGCTTTGATGAGATACAAAAACTGGTATTTGTAATCAATAATTAAAATTTTTAGCAACACAAAAGGAATTTTGTGCCATTTTTTTGTTTTAAAATTACACCTTTTGCTCTTTTAGCTTTATTCTTTGGTCTTTTAGCTTTAAGCAATTAACTTAGCAAAATGAAATATCTAATCGTTGGTTTAGGTAATATCGGGCCAGAATACGCACATACACGCCATAATATAGGCTTTGATATGGCTGATGTTTTGGTAAATGACTTAGGTGGTGCCTTTGAGCTTTTGCGCTTAGCTTATTATGCTGAGGTTAGCTTTAAAGGCAAAAAGCTTTATGTGATAAAGCCTACCACTTTTATGAATTTGAGCGGTAAGGCTGTAAATTATTGGATGAAAGAACTTAAAATTGCTCCCGAAAATGTATTGGTTTTGGTAGATGATTTGGCGCTTCCGCTTGGCAAATTGCGCATGAAATTACAGGGCAGTAGCGCTGGGCACAATGGCTTAAAAAGCATAGAAGAACTTTGTGGCGGACAAGATTATGCCCGATTAAGATTTGGCATTAGCGATAATTTTAGAAAAGGGCAGCAAGCCGAATATGTTTTGGGCTTGTTTGATAAAAATGAACAGAAAGAATTGCCCACCTTAATTAATAAAGGCGTAACCATGATCAAAAGCTTTGTCACCATCGGTCCCGCCCAAACCATGACACTTTTTAATAAGTAAACTAGAACCCATCCTGTATTAACGGGACAGGCAACCCATAACCCATCCCGTACCAACGGGACAAGCAACCCATAACTCATGACATTATACGGCATACCCAACTGCAACACTGTAAAAAAAGCACAAGATTGGCTAAAAGCTAAAGGCATTGATTTCGAATTCTTCGATTTTAAAAAGAAAGGCATTACCGAAGAAAAACTGACCCAATGGTTTGAAGTATTTGGATGGGAAAAGGTGATCAACAAAAACGGATTAACTTTTAAAAAATTAAGCAAAGCAGAACAAGAGGCCATAAACTCACCCCAAACTGTACTGGCTTACCTGATCAACAATACAAGTGCCATCAAAAGACCAATTGTTGAAAAAAATGATAAAGCTATACTTTTGGGTTTTAACGAAGTGGCTTTTCAGGCAACGCTGTAACTTTGGTTGACTAATTGGAGTCAAATGTAAAAAACAGCAATCAAAACCATGTTAAATTTTGTTAAATGCTTAGCTGAAATTCAAAAGACCATTAAATTTGATGATGTTTAAAAAAATATACTTTCTGTTTGTTTTGGCTTTGCCTTTGCAATTGTTTGCCCAAAACAACGTCTTAACCGGAAATGTTTTTGACAACGACAATAGGGCTATAGCTTTAGAAGGTGCAACCATCAGAAATTTGACCAACAAATCACTCTCACTCTCAGCTAAAGATGGCCACTTCGCAATTGCAGCCAACATAGGCGATTACATTTCTTTTGGTAGAGTAGGGTATCAAATCGATACCGTTTACATTACCAAGTTATTTCCAAAAAACATATATCTTTTGCCGCAAGTAAACAACCTATCCACTGTCAATGTAAATTCGATTAAACTTTCTCCTTACCTCAACTTAAAAAACCCCGATGCCACCCCCTCACGGGCGGTAGACTACAGCAAGGATCGTGGTGGATTGCGCTTAAATTTAGGCTATGGAAGGTTTAGGAAAGAACAATTTAAAATTCAAGAATTAGAAGAAAACCAAAGATACGAAGAGGAAATTAGCAAAAATTTTAATGAAGAAGCCATCAAAAAATTATTGAATTTTGAAATCCCTGATGTGAAGGATTTTATTTCCCTTTATCGCCCAACCGTAGGGCAGCTCAAAGCCGAAAGGCCGTTTAATTACGCTTATTATACGGCAAAAGCTTATCATGCTTGGCTCCGACTTCCACCTGATCAGCGTAAGCTTCCATCTTTACTTAAACTTAAAAATTAACCTAAAATATACAGCTATGATCAAATTCAATAAATCATTTTTCAGTGCAGCTATAGCCTTAATGTGCAGCTTAGCAAGTTTTGCACAAACGGCTCCCCCAACAACAAACTATGTGCCGGCCGATGCTTTTGGCCCTTTGTTTTATACCCAAAACGGAAACGAGTACCGTTCGGCAAATGGCGCTCCAGGCGTTAAGTATTGGCAAAATCGTGTAGACTATAACATTACAGCAAATTTAGATGAAACCAAAAATCTTGTAAGTGGTACAGTAACTATTACCTACAAAAATAATAGCCCCGATAAGCTGCCATACCTTTGGTTGCAGTTAGATCAAAACACGTTTAAAGAAACTTCACGCGGTTATGCCATCACCCCTCCGGTGAGCCGCTATGGTGCCCAAGGCGAAAAATTTGACGGTGGCTATAAAATTCAAAACATTACAGTTGCACAAAAAGCTGCGCCTGTAAAATTTACTTCGTTAATTGAAGATACACGCATGCAAATCCGTTTAGACCAGCCCATGGCTGCCAATGGCGATTTAATTACCATCAAAATGGATTATTCGTACATTGTTCCTAAAGAAGGGTCGGACAGAACCGGCCATTTAACCACTAAAAATGGAGAAATTTTTGCCATTGCGCAATGGTTCCCTCGGATGTGTGTATACGATGATGTAACGGGATGGAATACCTTGCCTTATTGGGGTGGTGGAGAGTTTTATTGCGAATACGGCGATATCAATTTTGCGATCACAGCCCCTGCAAATCATATCGTTATGGGCTCGGGCGAATTGTTAAACCCTCAGGAAGTATTTACTGCCGAGCAGCTAAAAAGATGGAATGCAGCAAAATCAAGTGATGCCACTGTACATATCCGTACCGAAGCCGAAGTAAACGATCCAAAATCTCGCCCTGCGGGAAGTACATTGACTTGGAAATTTAAAATTACCAATGCCCGCGATGCAGCTTGGGCCTCGTCAAAAGCATTTGTATTGGATGCTGCCCGTATCAATTTGCCAAGTGGCAAAAAATCTTTAGCGGTCTCTGCACATCCCATCGAAAGCAATGGTACAGATGCTTACGGAAGAGGCGTAGAGTATGTAAAAACAACCATCGAGCATTACTCCAACAAATGGTTCGAATACCCTTACCCAATGGCTGTTAATGTGGCTACCAATATTGGAGGTATGGAATATCCAGGTATTGTTTTTTGTGGATGGACAGCTAAAAAAGGTGAAGCCTGGGGCGTAATAGATCATGAATTTGGACATACTTGGTTTCCAATGATTGTAGGCTCTAACGAACGCAAGTATGGCTGGATGGACGAAGGATTCAATACTTTTATCAATGGTATTTCTCAAAAACAGTTTAACAATGGCGAGTATAAACCTAAACGCCCAACTAACATGAACAGTATCGGAAAATCAGTTATTGGCAATCCACGTTTTGAAAACATTATGCTTATGCCCGATGGTATGGCCGAAGCAAATATTGGTATAAACCTTTACAGTAAACCAGGATGGGGATTGGATATTTTGAGAGACCAAGTATTAGGTGCTGATCGTTTTGATTTCGCATTTAAGCAATACATAAAAAATTGGGCATTTAAACATCCTACACCTACAGATTTTTTCAGGTCGATGGAAAATGGAGCAGGCGAAGACTTAAGTTGGTTTTGGAGAAGCTGGTTTTTAAATAGCTGGAAAATGGATCAGGCCATAGCCGATGTAAAATCTTATAAAAAAGACGGAGCAATAGCTGGGTACTTGATCAAAATTAACAATCTCGAAAAAATGCCTATGCCAATTATCTTACAAGTGAAAACCAAAAGTGGTAAAACCGAAGTGATTAAAATTCCTGTAGATGTATGGATGAAAAACACAAGCTTTACGGTGCGTTTTGCGACCAATGAAGAAGTGGTAGAAGTTGTCTTAGATCCAGAGAAAGTATTGCCAGACTCAAATGCCGACAATAACAAATGGCTTGCCGAAGAGAAATAACTTAAATTAATCTTTTTTTATAAAAATTGAACCCTAAAGCATAAGCTTTGGGGTTTATTTTTTAACTTATAGTCAACTTAAGTCAAGGTAGGCTTTCCTAAACTATTTTTAACGCCTATTTATTGTCATAAATATGTCAATTACGGTGGTTTTAGAAAAAACAGAGTTCACAAACATAAAATTGGACTCATTTCTTTAACATAAATGCGCTATTTAGGGCATTACTTTTATAATTTCAAGCAATTTTTTGAGGAAAATTAATTCGGCTGTTCTTAAACATCAAAGTAGATGCTGAGGTGTTTTTTCTCATTACGCCTCAGTTTGAGGAATTAATTTTCGTCTAAAGAAAAAATTAATGCACTATCTCTATGGAGATGCATTTTTTTAATGCGGAACAATTTTTGAATGAATGCTTTGATCGCATAGGCCATTTAAGTTATCATTAAATGTTGTCACGCTTAATAAATAGAGGTTAAATAGGAAAAAATAACCGCTTTAATACCTCAATTTTTAGAGTAAATTTCCCCATTTTGGGTATTTATTCCCCCTGTTTAAAGGGGTAATTAATTTATAATTAGATGCAAATGGCATTAAATACGCATTTTTTTATTGCGGCATATTTATTGTCTAAGGGTCTGCGATACTACATCAAAATTTAATACAATTTATAAGTTCATGAAACAATCATTTAAAAAACGTTCCTTTCTCTTATTCGTTTTAGCTCTAATTTCTCATTTGGCAATTGCGCAAGTTAAGATAGGAACAAACCCTACCACAATTAACCCTGCCTCAATTTTAGAAATTGAGAGTGCCAACAAAGGTTTTTTAATGCCGCGTATTGCATTAACCGGAGCCAACGTCGCCAGTCCACTAAGTGCGCATGTGGCTGGTATGATCATTTACAATACCGCCACAACAGGCACCGCACCAAATGGTGTTGTGCCTGGCGTATATTACAACGATGGCACACGATGGGTAGCTGCAAAAGGTATTTCGAGCAACGGAGTTACCAATACGATCAATAATGGTGATGGAACATTTACATTTAACTTTAGCGATGGTACTTCCTTCACTTCGCCTAAAATTGTAAGTGCTGATGCGGGCAACTTGATTGTAAATGGAGCTGATGGCGGGGCTAAACTTACTTCGGCCAATCTTTCAAGTGCAACTACAAATATTCTAAGCTCTTCTGGCGCTATCATTACAAGCAATGTAAACGGGGTAACAAGCAGTGCCGATTTGACTTCAATCGTAGCAGCTTCCTCTAACAATCTACTTACGCTTTCTGGAGTAACCCTAACCTCAACGGTAAATGGTATTGCCAAATCGGTAGACTTGTCTTCTGTCCTTGCAGTTTCGGATGCAACTACAACTGCTAAAGGCGTAGTTAGATTGGCAGGAGATTTAGGGGGAACAGGCTCTACAGCAGCAGCCCCGCTTATCTCTAATAATGCCATTACACATTCAAAATTGGCTTTATCCTCGGTAAAAAATAACAATATAGCAGAAGCAATTGCTGTAACCAAAGGAGGCTCAGGTGCCGACATGAGTAGTAGCTTGGGTTATCTAAAACAAGCGACAGCAGGTGCAAATTTTACTACACTGGCTAAAATACCTGTTGCAGATGTAGATGGTGCTGTACGAAAAGTAAATGGGGTTGTACCAGATGCAAATGGAAATGTTGCCGTAATTATAGGTAGGGTTTTTACTGGCGCTACTGTTGACCCTAATCTTGCTGCGTCCATCATTGCTGCTAATCCGTCCAAGCAACAATCAGATATTTATATCATTGCAGATGGCAGCAATCCTAACAATGGCCGTACTTTTATTTATGACGGTACAACTTGGTTGGAAGTAGCGACTGATTTATCTGCTACAGATGCCCGTTATGTAAACGTTGCTGGCGACACCATGGAAGGTGATTTAACCGTGCCAACCGGGATGAAAATTACACTTGCCGATGCACCTACAACAGCTACAGGTGCCACCAACAAAGCTTATGTAGATGCTAAAATTGCAGCTGCGGTAACAAACACAGCCAATACACTTACCGCAACCAACGGTCAATTGGTGTCTACGGTTAATGGTGTGGCATCTACACCTGCTGTAAACGTATTGACGAGTGCAGATAACGGATTAACTGCTGCCAATGGTAATCTAAAATTAGGTGGAAGCTTAAACGCAGCCACCACCATCACTACTGATGCGACTAAAACGCTAGCTATTGCAGGTTTGCAAAGTGGCGCAAGCACAGATAAAATGGTTGTTGTAGATGGTGCTGGAATATTAAAATCAGTTACAGCAACTACCCGAAATATCAACACAATTGTGAAAAAAACTGCCGATTATACCATAGTAGATACTGATTATACCATATTAGCCAATGCTACAAGTAATGCTTTTACACTCACTTTACCAGATGCAACTACCAATACTGGTCGTGTATTAATTATTCGCAAAACAGACGAATCGGCTAATGCTTTAACGTTTAGCTCGGCCATTAAAATTTCAGAAGCGACAAGCTTTACAACCTTAAATATCAATACTACCATCCGCATACAAAGCGATGGTACAGACTGGTATAAAATTGATTAATAAGAAAGTATCCACCCCAAAAAATTAGATCCCGCTCAATAGTTTAAAAAAATGAAAAATAAAATTCAATATATCATCAGTGCCTTAGCTTTAACCTTTATATTTGGTTACACTGCAAATGCACAAGTTACTGCCCAAAAAATTGGTGCAAATCCTACTAATATTTCTGCAAGTGCAGTGTTAGACATAGAAAGCACAAACAAGGGGGTATTGTTCCCACGCATTGCCTTATCAGCAAATACCGACGCAACGACCATCGCCTCGCCAGCTACAGGCTTAACAGTTTATAATACTGCTACAGCGGGCACTTCTCCAAACAACGTAACCCCAGGTTACTATTATTGGAACGGCACCAAATGGACAAAAGTAGCTACCGAAGCCGAAGCAAGCAAATGGTCTTATGAGGCCATAAACGCACGTGTTAAACTAAATAAACTTTCTAATGGTACAACCGATAGAGCAGGAGCTACAAGTTTTTCCATAACAGATGATAATGTTTTGCAAATTGGTGATATGACTAACCTGGCTAGCGCAGCATTGCCTGAAAGAGGCATTATTGTACGTAAAACTGGTAATGCTTCTATTACAAGTATTAGTGACGGGGGTATTTATAGCGTTTTCGAGAATCAAATTTATGGAGGTAATGTAAGTGGGGCTGCTACTTATAACGTTTTCGCAAAATCTCGTGGAAGTTTGGCAAGTCCAGCAGCAGTTCAAAATGGCGATTTGATTGGTGTTTTTGATTTTAGAGGATACTCCGGAACTGGGTTTGGAAATAGCGCACGAATAATGACAAGAGTTGAGGGTGCTGTTACGAGTACTTCTGTTCCTGTTTCATTTGAGTTTCACACAGTAGGTCCAGGTGAAACCTTGCCTTCTCAACGACTAAAAATTTCTAGCAATGGTAATGTGGGTATTGGAGCGACTTCACCCGCTAATAAATTAGAAATTACCCAAGGTACAGCTGGTAATTCAGGCTTACGATTTACTAACTTGAATTCAACAAGCACTGCAACTACATCGGCTAGTAAAGTGCTAGGTTTGAACAGCACTGGAGATGTTATTTTAACTAACGTACCAGGAACACAAAATATTGTTTCTTTTTCAACCGCTACCCCAACTACTTCAGGAGTGATATTTACACCCAATACACCTAATGATCAGAGTGTAGTATATCAATCAGCTATTGATAATAGTTTATGGACCTATAATGGAACAACTTATGTAACGTATACAGCGCCTGCTAGTACAGCATGGAATTTAGCCAATACCACCAATGATGCTGGAAGCAATAAAACAGCGAGTATTTGGAGAAGTGGAAGTGTAGGTATAGGTACTAATTCACCAACATCCTTATTCGCCAATACCAATACTCAAATTATTGGTTCAAATGCTCAAAGTTCAAGCAGTGCCACAGGTTTTTCGTGGACAAACACCAATGCGGGTTGGGCGGGTGCATTCTATTCTACTGGCGCATTTAACGGATTAAATGTAAAAGCTACGGGAACCACGGCTTCTACTACAGTATTCGAAGCTGGTACAGGTATAACTTCTCAAAACGACAATGCTGGTGCAGGTGGTTCTACACCTATATTAAAAGTACAAGGAAATAGTGTTGTGGGTATCAATAATACGGCACCAATAGCAACCTTAGATATCACAAATCCATTAAAAGCAACCACTAGTGCAAATGCAAATGCTCAGGTACTGAGATTATCCCGACCAACAACTTCAAGTTTAAAATGGGATAATATTGCTCAGTTTAATTTAGGGTCCTATTCTACCGCTATCGCTGCCAATTCTAGATTGGATTTGGCTTTAACAGATGGAGGAAACGCCACCACGCTTACCAATGTAATGACTTGGCAAGCCAATGGTAATGTGGGGATTAATAATACAGCCCCTAGTGCTCCTTTAGTAGTTCAAGGTGTAACAGGGACAGGGGCATTAAAACTAATTGCTCCTTCAGTTGGTGCTGGTGACAATTGGTGGATGGGATTTGGGCATGGAACTACTTCTACAGATGCCAATGATAGAGCTAGAATTGGTGTTGACATTGCAGCAGGAGGCCCTGGGCGTTTGTTTTTTACTACTGGCGCAGCTGGTGCACAAACTAGAGCGATGTTTATCGATGAAAGTCAGCGTGTGGGTATTGGCACATCATCACCTACAAGTAAATTAGAGGTAAGTACAGGTGTAACTACTGCTAATAGTATAGTAAATGCTACGGGTAGTATTAACGATTTCTTACAATATAATGTTCAAAATACAAGTACAGGTACACAGGCTCAAAGTGGCTATTCTGCCACAGCAAACAATGGAACTGCTACAACGGGTTTTGCTTGGTTGGGAATTAATAACTCCAACTTTAACTTCCCAACATCCTATAACATAGGAGGTGCTAATGATGTGTCATTTATAGGTAGTGGGCAAGATTTGTATGTAGCTAATGCAAACAATACCAAAAGCATTATTTTTAGTACGGGTAAAGCAACTACGCCATTTTTTGGCGAACAAATGCGTATTTTGAATAATGGTAATGTGGGTATAGGAACGTCTTCACCAACATCAAGATTAGAAGTAGATGGTGCGGCAACCAACAAAACCGCATTTAATGCAGCCGGGGGCACCACCATAGATTTTTCGAAAAGTAATTTGGCTTATACCACAGCAAATCCAGGTGCATTTACCTTGTCTAACTTAAAAGATGGCGGTACGTATACTTTAGCGGTACAAGGTACCACAGCAGCTACTGCAAGTTTTACTGCAACTGGCTTTACTTTTAAAAGCCCCAATAATGGCTTAACAGCTGCGGGTAAAGAGACCATTTATACCTTTATGGTCATGGGTACTTCTGTTTATTTTTACATGACCACAGGAATTTAATTTTACATCTAATGATCACAAAATTAAAATTGTTTCTAATTGTTGCTTTTTTCGCAATCGGTAACAGCATCAGCTATAGCCAAGTGGTAGGAACACCTTATATTTTACCCACAAATAACCTAACAGTAGTTAATTTTATTTATACCGGGGCAGACCAACAATGGACAGTTCCAGCCGGTGTTACCGAAATATTTGTTGACATGGTGGGTGCACAAGGAGGTACACGTGGCGCTGTTCTTGGTGGTGCAGGTGGCAGAGTGAGGTGTAAAATTGCAGTCACGCCAGGTCAGATTTTGTATTTAACCGTTGGCGGGCAACCTACAACTGATGCTTCTGTATATGGTTTTGGTGGCAAAGGAGGGTATCATATTTCGTATCCGGCACAAAGAGCTATGGCAGGTGGTGGCTTAAGCGCCATTTCTACAGCTTTTCCGCTAACTCAGGCAAATGCTTTGGCTATTGCCGCAGGGGGTGGTGGCGCATCAGGTAATCCAAGTTTTAGTAGCGCAAGTGGTGGTGGCCTTACAGGTGGTAGCATATCTGGTGCTTACGGAGGTTCCTTGATAGGTGGAAAAGGTGCTACACAGTCTGCTGGTGGTGCAGCAGGAGTACCTTACGACTCAAATTCAACAGTACCCACCCCTGGTATTGCACTTAGCGGCGGTAATGGAGGTATGATTAATCCAGGTGCTAGCTTAATGGGTTGGAATGGCGGCGGTGGTGGTGGCGCAGGATATTTTGGCGGCGGCGGCGGTGCTGGTGGTGGTAATGCGCAAGCTGGTGGCGGTGGCGGCTCTTCCTGGATCGATCCAGCTTATGTAACGGTGGGTTCTATAAATATGGGCAACCAAAACAACAATGGCCATGGTGTAATCAATATCTATTACTAGGAACACTTGCTAATTCTTGAAATTCAAAGCGTAGTGCTATATTAATTACACTATACGAAATATAAATATGAAAAAAACACTTTTGCTTTTAATGTTTTGCTTAGTTTGGCTAGGCTTAAGGGCCCAATCGCCTATTTATATCAACGATGAATTTAGCATCAACGCTGGTTCGCCCGTGTTGTGGTATGGCGATGTAACGTTTGGTCCAAATGCAGTGGTTTACCTAGAAGATGGCGCTATTGCCACTTTTTATGGTAAAAACATGAGCATCAATGCAACAGCCAAATTTATTGCCTTACCAGGCAACAACCAAACAGGTACAGGGAAAATTGTTTTTAAACAAAATAACCCTATGGTTGCCAATTACCCGCAGCAGCAAACCTTAAATGGAGGTTATGGTACAGGCTCAAATCCCTCTTTTATCAATATTGAAATCGACAATGCGCAAGGTGTTTCTTTAACAGGAAATGTACGTGTGGCCAATCAAGTAATATTTACACAAGGGCACCTTTATTTAAATAATTTTAATGTAGCATTGGCTGGCCAAGCTATATTTTACAATTACGATGTCAACAAACACGTAGTCACCAATGATACTGGTGTAATTACCAAAGAGGCCATGGCTACCAACAATAGTTTCTTGTTCCCGATAAGCGTTGAGGGAGCTGATTATACCCCTGTAACGGTAACCAACAGTTCAGCTGCTAGAAATATCAGTGTACAAGTAAAAGATTATACCAACAGCACGGCCATCGAAACTACTTTTGCCAACAAAGGGATAGACAGAACTTGGCAAATAAGCAGCAACATCACGGGGCTAGCCAAAGTAAGTTTACAACACAACGCGGCAAACAACACCAATGGAAAAGGTACTAACCAAAGTTTGTTTAACAATGCTTTGTCTTATGTAAGCCAGCAATTAAGCTCAGGCGTATGGTCGCAAAGCTGTGCGGGTAACGATGGTGGTACGCCAATAAGTATCAATCAAGCTGATTTTACTTTGCCTGCAACAATAGACCCTACTGCATATTTTACTAAAACCACGGTTACTTGTGCCGATTTGTCGATTATAAAAACGGTAAATAGTACAACGCCAAAAGTAGGTGTGAACCTTACTTTTACCATTACTGCTAAAAACTTGGGTGTGGTAGCGGCTACAGGCGTAGTGGTTACCGATATTTTGCCTAGCGGTTATACTTATGTAAGTAACAATCCAAGCGTGGGTGCTTACAACAGTAGTACCGGAATTTGGACAGTAGGTAACTTAGCTGTAAATGCATCTGCAACTTTAAACATAGTGGCTACGGTTAAAATAAGTGGTAATTACGCAAATACAGCATCAGTTACAGGCGATCAGCAAGATTCAGATTTAACCAATAACTCTGCCACGGCTACACCAACACCAGATGCCTTACAAGCTAACCTAGGTATCACTAAAACAGTTGATGTGCAAAGTCCAGTAATGGGCGATAATGTGGTGTTTACCCTAACAGCAACTAATGCTGGTCCAGACAATGCAACCAATGCCAGGGTGATAGATTTATTGCCAAGCGGATATACGTATGTTTCATCTACGGTTACTGCCGGAACTTACAACAACAGCACTGGTGTTTGGAGCATAGGTGCACTTGCCAATGGCGCAACGGCTAAACTAACGGTTACAGCTACTGTAAAAACATCAGGCGTGTATACCAACACAGCTAGCGTAACTGCCGACGAGTTGGATCCAGTAGGTGGAAACAATACCGCATCTGTTACGCCAACACCAAATGCAGCATTGGTAAATTTAAGTATAGAAAAAACGGTGGCAATAGGTAAAGGAACCGCCATAGGCGATGAGTTTGATTATACCATTGTAGTAAAGAATATAGGTTCGCAGTTGGCTACTGGTATCAGTGCAACTGATGTAATGCCTTTAGGAATAACTTATTTGGCTAGTAACGCAGGTTATGGAACCGCAACCTACAATACTGCTAATAAAACAGTGACTTGGAGTATAGGCAACTTAGCTGTAGGAGCAAGCATTACGCTAACCATTAAAGCAAAAGCCGAAATGCCAGGGGTAATCACCAATACAGCAACGGTAACTAGCACACAACCTGATAGCGATAATGCAAACAATACTTCAATGGTTAAAAAGGAAGTTTTGGACCTCACTTTTCCAAATGTAATTACGCCAAATGGCGATGGTAAAAATGATGTGTTTAAAGTGTTAGGTTTAAATGCTTATCCAGAAAATTCAATGTCTATTTACAACCGTTGGGGCAATGAGGTATGGCGTAGCAGAGGTGCTACTTACCAAAACGAGTGGAGTGGTAATGGATTAAATGAAGGGACTTACTTCTACGTAATTAAACTAAAAGATAGAACCGGAACAATCAATACCGTTAACGGATGGGTAATGTTGTTGAAAGATAAATAAAATTTAAGTCGAGCATGTTTTAAATCAATGTGCTCGACTTAAAATAGAATTAAATTTTAGGCTGACCATTTTTGTGATCAGCCGCTAAAACACCTCAATGTCTATCGTACAAACGGTATAGACTTTAAAATAGTTACAAATGAAAAAATCGATACTCTTGTCCTTATTATTTTTGTTGTCTTTTTTTGCAAAAGCACAACAAGATGCACAGTATAGCCAATATATGTTCAATGGCATTTACATCAATCCAGCTTATGCGGGTTACAAAGAAGAGCTCAACATGCATAGTTTTTACAGAAACCAATGGGTTGGGATTAAGGGTTCGCCCAAAAGCATGTCCTTGGCTGTTGACGCTTCGTTAAATGAGGCCAACGTAGGTTTGGCTTTTCAGCTGGCCTCTGATAGACTTGGTGCCCAAAACACAGTTTCTTTTTATGGTAACTATGCTTATCGCGTACGCTTGGGGAATTCTGAGGACACGCGTTTGGCTTTTGGAATTGGAGGAGGTTTAATCCAGCACAGTATTGATGGAAATAAGTTGTCGGCCATTGATTTAAACGATGCTAGTATTCCGGCAGGTTATAAAACTTCGCTATTGCCCGATGCACGTGTAGGCATGTTTTTCTCTTCCGAAAAATGGTATGCAGGTGTTTCGGCCGATAATTTACTTGCCCAATACATGGTAAAGCAAAGTAACGATGAGGTTTACTATCCAACTCCAAAAGCACATTATTACCTTACTGCTGGTTTGTTATTGCCCATCAACGAAACCCTACAGCTTAAACCTTCTTTCTTGTTAAAAGACGATAGGGGTGGGCCTAGTAGTTTAGATGTGAGCGCTTTCTTTCTAGTAGCAGATAAAATTTGGTTGGGTGGAAGTTACCGTACAGCCGTAAAATTGTACGACAAATCATATTTGCAAAAAGACCTTGTACAAAAAAACTCTATAGTAGCCATGACTGAGTTTTTTGTTTCGCCTCAAGTTCGTTTCGGCTATGCTTTTGATTATAGCTTAACCAATATATCTGGTTATACAGGTGGTTCGCACGAAATTTCGGTGGGATTTTATATCAATAGAAAACAAGTAAGAATGCTTAGCCCACGTTGCTTTTAATTAAATTTATAAACTATCAAAATTGATCTTTATATTTAATGTTATACTTGTTCCTATTTAAATGAAAAATCTATCTAAATTTTTTTGCACATGCGGTATAATACTATTGTCATTCTATACTTCACAAGCTCAATTTGTATTAAAAGAAGCTGATCAACAATTTGGTTTATACAATTTTGCAAATGCTGTAAAATTATATACCCAAGCCTATCAGCTTAAAAAAACTACTTATGCTGCCGAACAATTAGCCGAAAGCTACCGTTTGATTCGTGATTATAAACAAGCCGAAAGCTGGTATGCTATTTTAGTGCAAAGCGCTAGTACAAAACCTGCAACTTACAAATGGTATGCCGAAATGCTCAAAGCAAATGCAAAATACGCTGAAGCCAAAATAGCTTTTCAAAAATATGAAGCAGTCTTGGTTAAGGCTACACCTCAAGAGCTTAAACAAATTGATCTTTGGAAAGCTTCCTGCGATTCGGCTGTCAAATGGATGAAAAACCCGAAACTTATTTCTATTTTAAATGAAACAAGTTTAAACTCTGCTCAGGCTGATTTTGGCGCTGTAGAATATCAAAATACCGTTGTTTTTACTTCAGATCGCTCATATGCTGACGTAAAACAACCCGAAAGTGCAAAACCATTTCTTAAATTTGATAAAGCTACCAAACTTCCCAACAAGAAAGTATATGGGTGGACTGGAAATGCATATTTGCAAATTTTCCAAAAAGATGGCAAACAAGACCAAATCTCTATTTTTAATTTAAAAGCTAAAGAAGATTTTCATGTGGGAACTCCTTCTTTTAGTGCCGATGGAAATGAGGTTTATTTTACGTTAACTCGTGTTCCTGAAAAAGTAGAACGTGTAAAAAAATCGGCAAGCACCATCAACGTAGAAATTTATTGCACTAAAAAAGTTAATGGCGCTTGGACTGAAGCTATACCTTTTCGCTATAACAGAAGCCAAAAATGGTCTGTGGCAGATCCATTTTTAACACCCGATGGTAACACAATGTACTTCGTGTCTAATATGCCAGGAGGTAAGGGTGGCACAGATGTTTATTATTGCAAACGTAATGTAGATGGCACATGGGATGATGCTGTAAATTTAGAGGTGGTAAACACTTCAGGTAACGAGCGTAGTGTGGCGCTTGATGATCGCTACTTTTACTTCTCTACCGATGGACTTATAAGCATGGGTGGTTTAGATATTTACAGAGCCAGGATAAAAGCAGGAACGTTGGGCAAAATTGAGAATTTAGGCTTCCCAATAAATTCTTCTCAAGATGATTTTGCCTACAGCTTAACGAGTTCAAAAAAACGATTTCTCTCCTCTAACCGTGAAGGTGGTTTGGGTAGCGACGATATTTACAGTTATATCGATACAGAAAAAATAACTATTCCTTTCAAGAGCCAAATTTTTGATAAAGAGACGCATTTGCCATTAGCCAACGCGGTAATCACTTTGTCTAAAAACAATACGGATGTAAAAATTCAAACCGATGAAAACGGAAAGTATAAATTAGCCTTAGATGAAGATACTGATTATAATTTATTGGTAGATAAAACAAATTATGTGAGTTTAGGGACTAAAATTTCTACAAAAAAAGTGGACATAGATAGTGTGATGAAACTTGATCTTGCTTTAGAAAAAATTGTAATTGAGAAACCAATTGTATTGGACAACATTTATTACGATTTTGCAAAAGCGAACATAAGGCCAGATGCAGCTAAAGAATTGGATAAGTTGGTTAAAATTTTGAAAGAAAATCCAACCATTTGGATCGAATTGTCAGCGCACACTGATGTACAAGGAAATGAGAAATATAATCAGTGGTTATCAGAGCTGAGAGCAGTTTCTGCTGTAAAATATATTGTAAATAATGGAATAGATAAAAGCAGAATACAAGCCAAAGGCTACGGCGAAAGCAAGCCAGTTGATCTTTCTAAGAAATGTACAATTATCCAAAATCAGCGCAACAGACGCACTGAATTTAAAATAGTAAAACAGTAAACCACCCTTCCATTGGTTAATTTTGTTTAAATTAAGAAAAAGACGTTTCACAAATGAGACGTCTTTTTTTTTGATAATGAAACGCTAATGGTTAACTTTGAGCCATGGCTTTGGAAGAACAAAAAAATAACCCGCTACATGGCAAAACACTCGAATTTATAGTGAAACAATTGTTTTTTCATTATGGATGGGATGAAATGGGTAATTTGATAAAGATAGAATGTTTTAAAAATAATCCTTCGCTAAAATCGAGCCTTAAGTTTTTGCGCAAAACCGATTGGGCAAGAAAAAAGGTAGAGAAA
>CANHHZ010000002.1 GCA_947460275.1 Sphingobacteriaceae bacterium
ACGGTTAATGGAAGTTATTTCTTCAACAAAACATCTTTGTTTAATACCAATAATAGCTTTACGCAAAATTTATTGGGCAATGTAACTACTACAAACAATAGCGATTTAAATAGTACAACCGAACGTTTAAACCATAGATTAAATTTTACTATTGATACCAAAATTGATTCTACTACTTCTATCAGAATTCAGCCTTCGGTTTCTTACAGCGATAATACGGCCAATAGCCTAAGCCATTACAATAGAAATGTTTTAACCACCAATACTATTGGCACACAAAATTATCAAACCAACTCTACTTCGCCATCAATAAGCAATAGTTTGTTGATACGTAAAAAATTCCAACGTAGAGGGCGCACGTTATCCTTAAATCTCAATACCAATATCAATAACAGCGACGCAAACAATTACAATTATATTTTGGATCAAACAGTTTTTGGATCAACTACTACTCAAAAATTAACTAACCAATTGAACGATAACAATTCGCATGCGTTAAATAATACTACTCGATTGGTATATACAGAGCCTTTATCTAAAACCTTAAGTTTAGAATTGAACTATCAAAATGGATATAGTATTGACAATAGCGAACGTGGTGTGTATAATTTCAACACAGCCACCCAACAGTTTGATTTGAAAGATCTTACGTATAGCAATCAATTTGAAAATACGACCTTGACCAATAGTGTAGGTTTTAGTTTTAACAAAACACAAAAGAAATACAATTGGAATTTGGGTTTAGCGGTACAAAATACAGATCGTAAAAATGTGAATGAAACGTCAGGATTGGTATTGAAACAAAATTTCATCAATTTAACGCCTCAGGCTAACTTTAGATATAACTTTAGCACTACTAAGCGTTTAAACATTAGGTACAACGGACGTACACAACAGCCAGGGATTAATCAAATACAGCCAATCCCAGACAATACCAATACGCAAAGTATAATTTTAGGTAACCCTGATTTGAAACCTGCTTTTGTAAATACCTTAGCTGTTTTTTATAACAATTTCGATTTTGCAAGTTACCGCACCTTATTTTTTGGAACTTTTATCAATCAAAGCTTTAATGCCATTGCTAGCTCGCAGCGATTAATAACAAATCCGGCGGATATAAACTATGGTAAAATTGCAACCAGCTATGTAAATGTTGATGGGAACTTTACGGCTAATGCATTTGGTAATTTAAGTCAACCAATTATTAAAGGAAACAAGTTAACCCTACAAATTAATGCTAGTGGTAGTTTCGGTAAAAGCAGCAATATTACAACCGATTTACTCAATGTAACTAAGGATTATTCACTTACAAACGGTTATAAATTCGTTTCAAATGTTGATAAATTTGATTTAATTGCCGGAATTAGCGGAACAATAAATCGTTCTACGTATTCGGCCACGCCAAAAAGTAATACTAAGTATTACACCATTGCACCAAATATTGATATCAGTTATGTGTTTCCGGGCAACATTCGCTTACAGGCAGATGTAACCTACAATAAAGTGACTGGCCGTGGTGCCGGTTTCGATACAGAATATACCTTGATTAACTCTTATATCAGTCGCCAGTTCTTCAAAAACAGAGGTACATTTAAGGTAGCTGCTTACGACATGCTTAATCAAAATACAGGTGTTTCTCGTTCGTCGAGTAGCAATACCATTAGCGATATCAATTACAATGTTTTAAAACGTTACTATATGTTCTCGTTTACCTATTCATTAAACAAAGTTGGTGGCAAGACAATGTCTGCTGATGCGCAAGGCGGAGGTCGTCCGATGATGATGATGAGAATGTAGTTCTATTTTAAAAATATCAAACGCCATCAATAAGTTGATGGCGTTTTTTTATGACATTTATTTTAAATAGGATTGCTAACACTTATTTGGATTTAATATAAATAAAGGTTAAATTTGCCGATATAATTTCAATATGAAGCTTTCGCAGTTAAACCCAGGAGAACAAGGAACAATCGTTTCGTTTACTGACTTAGAGATGTCTGTAAAACTTATGGAAATGGGTTTTCTTCCGGGCGAAGTGGTAGAGGTAGAGCGCTTTGCTCCCCTTGGCGATCCAATAGCCATTAGAGTTTCTGGATATCAATTGTGCTTGCGTAAAAGCGAAGCAGCGGTTATCATAATTCAATAATACATTGGCTAATATAAAGGTTGCTTTAGTTGGAAATCCAAATACAGGTAAATCTACCTTGTTTAACCTCCTTACTGGGTTAAATCAGAAAATAGGTAATTTTCCTGGAATTACGGTTGATAAAAAAATAGGTTTTTGTAAGTTTTCTAACGGTACCACAGCCGAAATCATCGATTTGCCTGGCACTTATAGTTTATATCCAAAAAGTAAGGACGAAAGCATAGTTTTTCAAGTACTCGCAGATAAAAATAACCTAAGCTATCCTGATATGGTAGTTTTAGTGGCAGATGCGACCAACTTAAGACGCAATCTTTTGTTATACTCTCAAGTTGCTGATTTAGGTTTGCCAATTTTATTGGTACTAAACATGACAGATTTGGCCCGTAAAGAAGGTATTCATATCAACGTTGATAAATTGGCAGAACGTTTAGGTATACAAGTTGTGGCTATTTCGGCCAGAAAAGCTGATGGATTAGATCAACTGAAAAAGGCAATTTCACATACCACGTCAATTATTACCCAAAAAACAGATATAGACGTCAGTATTTTTGCACCCGAAGCGATAAAAGCGGTAAAGGAAAAGATCAACACGAATAATGATTATTATGCCTTACAAGTATTGCACCAGCACGAAAATTTGACGTTTTTTACTGGTCAGGAACAAGATGAAATAGAAACTATTGTAGCGCAATATGGTTTCGAATCGTCGAAAGTACAAGGGGCAGAAACCATTGCCAGATACAGGTTTTTAAGTAGCGTGTTAAGTGATGTCGTTTTTGATACTGGTGCAGCCAAAAAATTTAAGGTTACCGATAAACTAGATTCGATATTAACCAATCGCTTTTGGGGATTTTTAATCTTTATTCTCATTTTATTTTTCATTTTCAACGCTATTTTTTCTTGGTCGTCTTATCCTATGTCGCTCATCGAAACTGGATTTGTATGGCTTACCGACTTTGGGCATCAACATTTGCCGGCTGGGGTACTTACCAACTTAGTGTTGGATGGAGTATTGGCGGGTTTGGGTGGCGTTATTATATTTATTCCTCAAATTGCTATTTTATTTGCCCTCATTTCTATTTTAGAAGACACAGGCTATATGGCTCGTGTTACTTTTATGCTCGATAAAATCATGCGCAAGTTTGGCTTAAGCGGTAAATCGGTAGTTCCTATGATTGGAGGTATTGCCTGTGCTGTGCCTTCTATTATGAGTGCCCGAAATATAGAAAACTGGAAAGATAGAATTATCACGATCATGGTTACTCCTTTGGTAAGTTGTTCGGCAAGGTTGCCCGTTTACACCTTACTCATTTCACTTGTTGTACCCAATAAAATGATATTCGGTTTCTTGAGTTTGCAAGGGCTTACCTTAATGGCCATGTATGTCATCAGTATTTTTGCTGCTGTAATGGTAGCCATGGTCATGAAATTCATCATCAAGGCTAAAGAAAAGTCGTACTTTATTATGGAATTGCCTGTTTATCGTATGCCGCGGTGGAGCAATGTAATTTATACGATGTACGAGAACTCAAAAACTTTTGTGTTGGAAGCTGGAAAGGTAATCATTGCCATTTCTATTGTACTTTGGGTATTGGCAACTTATGGGCCAAGTGATAACTTTAAGGCTATAGATACAAAATATGCCAAATTAACGACTGCTGTTACCGATAGTGTAAAATTAGCAGCTATTCAAAGAGATGAAGCTGCAGAAAAGTTGGAAAATTCTTACGCTGGTATTTTAGGACAAACCATAGAGCCTGCAATTAAACCCTTGGGTTTCGATTGGAAAATTGGTATTGCATTAATTACTTCTTTTGCTGCTCGTGAGGCTTTTGTTGGAACCATGTCTACCATTTATAGCGTTGACAATGGCGATGAACAAACGGCAACCATACGTAATAAAATGCGTGATGCCGTAAATCCAGAAACAGGATTGCAAGTGTTTACTTTTGCTACGTCGCTCTCGCTAATGCTTTTTTACGCTTTTGCTATGCAATGTATGAGTACCGTAGCGGTAGTGTATCGAGAAACTAAATCGTGGAAATGGCCAATGATACAATTGATATATATGACCGCTTTGGCTTATGTGGCGAGTTTAGTTGCTTATCAATTGTTAAAATAATTGTTTATTTTTAATTCAAATGTTGTTGTCTTTAAAATGAGCAACTTAAAATAAATGGATAAAATAGATGTTTTAGCCCAATACTTGCCTGGGGCAGCTGCACCGATCATTTCAAAATGGATTGATTATTTTCAATGTGAATTCAAGATTTCAAAAAGTAGGGCGACCAAACTTGGCGATTATAGGCATCCATTTAAAGACCATTGGCACAAAATATCTGTTAATAATAATTTAAATCAATATGCCTTTTTGGTAACAACCGTACACGAGTTTGCACATTTGCTAACCTGGAATGAACACAAAAATAAGGTTAAACCACATGGTGACGAATGGAAAAATAACTTTAAAAGGATGATGAAGCCATTTTTTGACGTAAATATTTTTCCTACAGACGTACATCAAGGTATTGTAAACTACTTGAACAATCCGACGGCATCAAGTTGTACAGATTTAAACTTAGCTAGAGTACTTAAAAAATACGATGTAGACTTGAATACCACCCGTATTGAAGAGTTGCCTATGCACAGTGTTTTTACTTTAAAAGACGGTCGAAAATTTAAAAAAGGCGAAAAAATACGTAAGCGCTATAAATGTATTTGTTTAACCAATGGAAACACTTATTTATTTAATCCTTTAGCCGAGGTTTTAGCCACAGGTACTTAAACTCATCCTTTTTTTAAACTTTCACTGCGTTTCAGTTCTGCAGTACGATGCCTCTAGACACCACATCCGGTGTTAAAATTTGTTCGCATTCTACGTATTCGATAAATATACTTAATGGCAAACCATAGATGGCCGCCACCTTTTGCGCTTGATCCAGCTTCAGCATTACTTGGCTGCGCTCCCATTTTGCATCGGTAGTACGTTCTATATTCAATAATGTAGCAATTTCAGCTTGTGAAACTGCTTTCATTAAACGTAAGCGCTTAAGAATAATTCCTACATTCATTTGGTAGAGTTAGAAGTTAGTATTTAAGTCTTCTGAAACTAAGCTATTAATGTGGTTTTTTTGAATTTTTTTTAAAAAATAAATGGGAATATTATGCCCATTTAGTGACTAATTTAGCCCCTAATGTGATAAAAATATCCATTCTAATCATTAAAAATTGCCTTATTTTTACAACATCATCTACCGAATGATTTATCATCCTACTTATGAAAATAATTGCAAAGTTTTAGTTGATGAAGAATTCATCAACTAAAACATCTTGCGAAGTATAACTTACTTATTACATCAGCCCTTTTGTGATTTAGAATTTTATAGGTTACTCTAAGCCAATATTTTCAGGCTCAATCATCAACCTAATACGCCAGTAGTTTGTTCACGGTTTCTGCCAATTTACTTTTAGCTAAGAAACTTTCTTCTAAAATTTTGCTCATTGGAATTGCAGTGTCTAGGCTAGCACAGCGCATTATTGGTGCATCTAAGTATTGGAAGCAATTTTCGCTAATCCAAGCCGCAAGTTCAGCGCCAAAGCCCGAACTTAGCGTATCTTCATGTAAAATGATAACTCTTCCAGTTGCTTCAACTGCCTTGGCCACTGTTTCTTTATCCCAAGGTTGCAAACTTAACAAGTCTATCAATGTCGCATCAACTTCTGGATGCGCTTTTAAGTAATCTAAAGCCCAATGCACACCTAAACCGTAAGTAATAATGCTAAGTTGTTGGCCATTTTTTAGCACTTTGGCTTTTCCAATTTCTATATTGTAGTACCCATCAGGCACCATTCCTGTAAGGTTTCGGTATAAATATTTGTGCTCAAAGTAAATTACGGGGTTTGGATCTTCAATTGCCGAAATTAATAAACCTTTGGCATCATAAGGAAAAGCTGGATAAACCACTTTTAGACCAGGTGTTTTGGTAAACCAAGCTTCATTGCTTTGTGAGTGGAATGGACCGGCGCCAGTACCGGCGCCAGTTGGCATACGTACTACTACATCTGCTTTTTCGCCCCAGCGGTAATGCGTTTTAGCTAAATTGTTTACAATTTGGTTAAAACCACAACTTACAAAATCGGCAAACTGCATTTCTACAATAGCTTTATAACCATTAATAGATAAACCCAAACCTGTTCCTATAATTGCCGATTCGCAAATTGGTGTATTTCTAACTCTTGCTTTGCCAAATTTTTCTACAAATCCTTCTGTAATTTTAAAAGCGCCCCCATATTCGGCAATGTCTTGGCCCATGATTACCAAATTGTCAAAACGCTGCATGCTTTCTTTTATACCATCGCTTATGGCATCCATATATCGTTTTTCAGTATGATTTTCGTTTGCTGCTACCGCTTGATATGTGTAAGGGAAGTACATGTCAGACAATTCTATGCTATCATTAGCCATAGGTTCAGCTTCATTAAATGCTTCTTCTACCTCATTTGATATGTCTATTTTAAAAGCAAGCTTTGTGTTGGTAATAATTCCTTGGTCTAAAACACCTTCGTTGATAAGATAATTTTCGAAATTTTGTATGGGATCTTTTTTCTCCCATTCCTCAAAAAAGTGTTGCGGAACATATTTTGTACCCGATGCTTCTTCGTGACCTCGCATTCTAAAAGTGAGACATTCTATCAAAACTGGGCGTGGATTTTCTCTTATGCTTGTAGCAATTTCACTGATTTTATCATATACTTCTAAAATATTATTCCCGTCTATTTGTATGCCTTCAACACCGTAACCAATAGCCCTATCTACCAAATTCTTACAATTGTATTGCTCGTTTATTGGAGTTGATAGGCCGTATCCGTTGTTTTCTATTAAAAATATCACTGGCAAATTCCAAACTGAGGCTACGTTAATGGCTTCATGAAAATCGCCTTCGCTGGTTGCGCCTTCGCCAGTAAAAACTAATGTTGCATTTTTTTTGTTGGCAATTAAGTCGGCAAGTGCAATTCCATCGGCTAGGGCCATTTGAGGACCTAAATGGGAAATCATTCCAATAATTTTGTAGTCTTGTGTCCCAAAATGAAAAGATCTATCTCTTCCTTTGGTAAAACCTGATATTTTGCCTTGCCATTGGGCCATCAGTTTTTTTAAGGGGATGTTTCTGCTTGTAAATACGCCCAAATTGCGGTGCATCGGTAAAATATACTCATCGCTTTGCATAGCTAGGGTACTGCCCACGGCAATAGCCTCCTGCCCAATTCCTGAAAACCATTTTCCAATACGACCTTGACGAAGAAGAATAAGCATTTTCTCTTCTATCATTCTTGGATAAAGCAAGGTTTTGTATAGGTTTAAAAGTTCTTCGTTGCTTTTATCTTTTCTATCGAATTGCATCATAAGTTAGGCATTTGGTAAGGCTGTGATGTTCCGTGTTAAAGCGTTTTATTTTTGTGGTGTTCGTCCCACTGTTTGGCAAAAGATTTATCGGCAAGGTTTGGCATTTCGCGATAATTTCCCCAGCTTTTGGAGAAGAATTTTTTAAGCATATAATTTTTTATTTTTCCACCTACCAGATCCATTGTTGATCGCTTTAGCATGCCTTTTTTCCATAATTTCCAACTTATTTCTTCAGTTTTACTGTTGTCGTGGTTTGTTGCTGCATCCCTTCTGTTTAGTAGCAGCATTTTATGGATATCAATTTTAACTGGGCAAACTTCCGAACATTTTCCGCATAGGCTAGAAGCATAGCTGAGGTGCTTAAATTCTTTCATCCCTTTTAAATGCGGGGTGATAATTGATCCAATTGGTCCACTGTAAGTAGTGTTGTAGGTGTGGCCACCAATATTTTTGTATACAGGACAGGCATTTAAACAAGCCCCACACCTAATGCAGTACAAAGCTTGTCGTTGTTCTTTTTGTGCCAATAAGTTCGTCCTGCCATTGTCTAAAAGGATAACGTACATTTCCTCTGGACCATCAGTTTCTGTAGCTTGTTTTGGGCCGCTTAAAATGGTATTGTAAACGGTTAGGTTTTGGCCTGTGCCGTGGCTTGATAACAGCGGCCAAAAGAGGTCTAAATCAGCTATAGATGGGATCACTTTTTCGATTCCCACAACGGCGATATGTATTTTAGGGAAAGTAGTACATAAACGGGCATTACCCTCGTTTTCTGTAAGTGCAATGCTGCCAGTATCTGCAATTAGAAAGTTTCCTCCCGAAATTCCGATATCCGCTTTTAAGTATTTTTCACGTAATAATTCTCTAGCTTTTTGGGTAAGTTGTTCGGGGGTAGCATCCACTGGCGTGCCAAATTTTTCATGAAATAGTTTGGCAATTTCCTCTTTACTGAGGTGCATAGCTGGTGTTACAATGTGATAGGGTTTTTGCCCTAACAATTGTACAATGTACTCGCCTAAATCACTTTCTAATGATTCGATATTATTTTCTTCTAGAAATTCATTGAGATGAATTTCTTCGGTTGTCATGGATTTAGATTTAATGACTGATTTGCCATTATTCTTTTTGATGATGCTTAGAATTTCTTTTTGTGCTTCTTCTACAGTGTTTGCCCAAATCACCTTTCCACCTCTCTTAACAAAATTGCTTTCAAATTCGGGCAAAAATTTATCAAGATTTTCCATTACCCGCCATTTGATAACGTGTGCTTTCTTTTTTGATGCTTCTAGGTTTTCGAATTTTGATAAGCCTCGCTCTACTGCAGTATTGTATTTTCCAATGTTATTGTTAATTGTTTTACGATGAGGTAAGTCGAATGCCTTTTCATCTGATTTTACTAAAAATTCTTCTGCAGTATTCATCATGTTCAAATATACAAGCCAAAAGCGTAAAGACCAAAGACTAAAAAGAAATAAGCCATGGCGTTAAACAAAAAATCCCGGTAGCTAAACTACCGGGATTTGATACAGTTAAGTTATTTAATTTTTTAGTGTGCCATCTGCATTTTTATCAACCACAGGGCGATTTGCTCTATTGGCCAATTCCCATGCTGTATAATAAGCAAGGTGGGTTCGTTTAGCTAATAAATCGAAGTTTATTTTGCTTACTTCATCACCAGGTCTGTGGTAATCTTGTTGCAACATACCATCATAATAAAAGATAACAGGTATGCCTAATTTTGCAAAGTTATAGTGGTCTGAACGATAATAAATTTGTTGGGTATCTTTTGGATCGTCATACTTATAATCTAATATCATTTTAGTATAGGTATTGTTTATCGTTTCGCTTAGTTTTCCAAGTTCGGTGCTTAATTTAAACGAGCCTACAGAGTAGATGTAATTTGCACTATCTGGTTTACCTAAATATTCTTCGCCAATACGTCCAATCATATCTGTGTTTAAATCAGCGATGGTGTTTTCAACTGGGAATACAGGGTTTTCCGAATACCATTCAGAGCCGAGTAATCCTTTTTCCTCACCTACTACTGTCATAAATAAGATGCTTCTTTTTGGTCCTTTTCCTGCTTTTTTGGCATTGGAAAAAGCTTCAGCCATAAGTAAAACACCAGTAGTTCCTGAACCATCATCATCTGCACCGTTGTTTACTTTATCAGTAGCATTTGGGTCTGCTACCAATCCGATGTGGTCGTAATGGCCAGTAATTACCAATACTTCATTTTTCAATTTAGGGTCAGAACCTTCTAGGAAACCTAAAACATTTTCGGCTCTAACAGGCGTTTCTTTGCTTGTTGCGCTAAATGCAAGGGGTACATTAATTGAAACTGTAGCCGGCTTCAATGTTTCTGCAATCTTTTTCTTTACTTCGTCAAGGTTTGTATTTGCGGCCGCTAAAATTTGATTAGCTACAGCAGTACCTATCACAATAGTTGGCAATGCAGCAGCAGCTTGCATGCTTTTTGCTCTATCTGCAGTTTTTAAATATGGACTGCCATTTTGCAACATATTTTTTAGCTGTGAAGATAGATTGTCTGCATTTTGGTTGATCACCAATACACCAGCTGCTTTATTTTCCATCAGGTATTTAATTTTTGCTTGTTGACTACCAGCGCCAGAAGGAGCACGACGACCAGTTTGTGCAGGCGCAGGTGTTTTAGCAGTGGGATCGCCAGTAGCAAAAATCATGACTACTTTACCAGCTACATCTATACCCTCATATTCATTAAAACCTTCTTTATTTAGGCCGTATCCTGCAAATACGATATTATTTGCTGTGATGTTGTAACCTTTTTCGCTTACGGTTGAAGGAAGGATATAGTAATCTTTTAAGCTTTCTTTAGCTTGGTTATTTACAGCAAGTGCTGAATTGGTTAAACTTTGAGAAAAGTAACCTATTTTTTGAAAATAAGGATCTGTAGAATTTTTTACAGGACCTGTTAAGCCAAAACTTTGAAATTGTTTTTTAATGTATTCGGCGGCCATCCAAGCACCTTTTTTGCCTGTTTCTCTACCTTCGTATTCATCAGAAGCTAATATTGAAAGATGGCTATAGCCTCTATCTTTGTTGATGGTTTTACTAAACTTAATGGCACTTTTGTCTTGTGCCATTGCACTTAAGCTTAGCATTATAGCTAGGCCCGAGGATATCAATTTTCTTTTCATTCTATTTTTTTAGGTTTAAAAGCTTATATGGTTGTTTTGTTTATAATTAGCAAGATACTTTTGATACTCTAGTTTGGTGTCTTCCGCCCTCAAAAGTTGTGGTTAAAAAGGTGTGGGTTATTTCTTTGGCCAACTCCTCAGAAACAAACCTCGCAGGCAAACATAAAATATTAGCATCGTTATGTTGTCTGGCCAAGGCAGCTATTTCGTTTTGCCAGCAAATGGCTGCTCTTATTTGCTGATGTTTGTTGGCAGTGATTGCAACTCCATTGGCGCTCCCACAAATCAAAATCCCAAAGGTAAAACCTCCGTTTTCTACGGCACTAGCTACGGGATGCGCAAAGTCTGGATAATCAACCGAAGCAGGCCCAAAAGTCCCAAAGTCTTTTATTTCATGCGAATTTAAGAATGTTTTTAGCATTTCTTTGTAGTTAAAGCCTGCATGGTCTGCACCTATGGCAATGGTTAATTTTTCTGTGGGCATAATTCAAATTTAAACAGAAATATATTGATAAAGCGTAAATTTTTTGTTGCGCTATTTTATGAACCTAAATCAGTTTTTTAGTTTTTATAAAATAAAGCCTCTGCTTTTTGTTTTTTCTTTTGAATGTTTGCCGAAATCATGATACTCACTTCGTAAAGCACGAATAGCGGTAACGCAACAATCATCATGGTATATGGATCGGCGGTGGGTGTTACCACGGCGGCAATAATTAATATCAAAACAGTAGCATATCTTCTACTTGCTCTCATAAATTGCGGGGTCATTATCCCTAATTTTGATAAGATGTAAATAACTACTGGCAATTGAAAAATAATGCCTGTCCCTAAAGTTAGCGTTAGCACTGTTGAAAGATATGAATCTATGCTAAACATATTTTGTATGCCTTTGTCGACCGTAAAATTGATAAGGAAGTTTACAGACAGCGGGGCAATAATATAATAGCCGAATAAAATGCCTGCTATAAATAGTATTGTGGCAAAAAGTACAAAGCCACTAGCTGATTTTCTCTCAGTTTCTAACAAAGCAGGCTTTATAAATAACCAAATTTCGAATAGTAAGTAGGGTACGCCCATTACTAAACCCGCGGTGATACACGAGTTCATTTGTAAGGTAAACTGTCCCGACATTTCGGTGTTTATAATTTTAGCATCTATTTTGGTGATGCAAAAATCACTACCTATCGAGGGAATAAGCTCTACTAATTTACACATCATTCTGTAAGTCCAAAATGAAGGATCTTTAGGGCCCATGATAACAGAAGACCAAATGAAGTCAGAGAAATAGAAAGCCACGCAGGTAAAAACAAATACAACAGCCACAGCTCGTAGTAAATGTTTTCTTAACACATCAATATGGTCAAAGAAAGACATCTCTGCTTCCAAACTTTTTCCTTTGTTTTTAATAGAATCGATTAGATCTTTTGCTCTGTTATCGCTCATTGAAGTAAATTGTAAACAAAAATACCATTCTGTTTTAAAAGAATGGTATTATTAAATATAAATCTATAAAAGTTTATTTTATTCCGAATATTCGAAAGTTTCCATAAACTTAGTTGTAAAATTACCTGCTCTAAAATTAGGGTCTTTCATCAGTTTGAGATGAAAAGGAATAGTAGTTTTAACACCTTCGATTACAAATTCACTCAAGGCACGTTCCATCGTACAAATTGCTTCCTCGCGTGTTTGTGCTACGCAAATTAGTTTTGCAATCATCGAATCGTAATTTGATGGAATTTGATAGCCTGCATAAACGTGAGTATCCACACGAACGCCGTGGCCGCCTGGCGAATGAAAATTGGTAATTTTTCCTGGCGAAGGTCTAAAGTTATTAAATGGGTCTTCGGCATTGATACGACACTCTATGGCGTGCATTTTTGGCTCGTAATTTTTACCAGATATAGGAATTCCAGCTGCCACTTTAATTTGCTCTTTAATTAAATCGAAATTGATGACCTCTTCTGTAACAGGGTGTTCTACCTGAATACGTGTATTCATCTCCATGAAATAAAAGTTGCGATGTTTGTCCACTAAAAATTCTACAGTTCCAGCGCCTTCGTAGTTTACGGCTAAGGCACCTTTAATTGCTGCATCGCCCATTTTCTTTCTCAACTCAGTGGTCATGAAAGGAGAGGGAGCTTCTTCTACTAATTTTTGATGGCGACGCTGGATGGAGCAATCTCTTTCAGATAAATGGCAAGCTTTTCCAAACTGGTCGCCAATGATTTGAATTTCTATGTGGCGTGGATCTTCAATATATTTTTCTAAATAGAGGCCATCGTTACCAAATGCGGCACCAGATTCTTGACGGGCGCTGTCCCAAGCGGCTTCAAAATCTTCATCTTTCCATACAATACGCATCCCACGGCCACCACCCCCAGCGGTTGCTTTTAAAATTACTGGATAGCCCATTTCGTTGGCTATCTTAATGCCCTCTTTTACGCTTTCTAGTAACCCTTCAGATCCTGGAATAGTTGGTACTCCAGCAATTTTCATGGTTTCTTTGGCCGATGATTTATCGCCCATTCCATTAATTTGTTCTGGAGTTGCGCCAATAAATTTAATTCCATAATCGCGGCAAACAGAAGAAAATTTGGCATTTTCAGATAAAAAACCATAACCTGGATGTATCGCGTCGGCATTGGTAAGTTCGGCTGCCGAGATGATGTTTGGAATGCTTAAATAGGAATCTTTACTAGCGGGCGGGCCTATACATACGGCTTCATCGGCAAAACGAACGTGTAAACTGTCTCTATCTGCGGTAGAATATACAGCAACTGTTTTAATGCCCATTTCTTTGCAGGTGCGTATGATACGCAACGCAATTTCGCCCCTATTGGCAATTAGTATTTTCTTAAACATAATTTCTTTTAGTTTCGTTACCCCGAATTTAGTTCAGGGTTTTTATGTATTGAGCTACTCAAATTTGCACAAGGCAAATCGTAAGGAAACGCTCAATTTTAAACAGGCTCTACCAAAAATAAAGGTTGATCGTACTCAACAGGCGAAGCATTATCTACCAGCACTTTGATGATACGGCCTGAAACTTCGCTTTCAATTTCGTTAAATAATTTCATGGCCTCAATAATGCACAATACTTTTCCGGTACTTATCTCATCGCCAACATTTACTAAAGAAGGTTTGTCTGGACTAGAAGAACGATAAAATGTGCCAATCATTGGCGACTTTATGGTTATGTATTTAGAAGTGTCTTCGGCTGCAGGTGCCGACGCAATAATTTCTTGAACTGCAGGTGCATTTGAAGCCGCTGGTTGCGCTGCAACAGGCGCAGGTGTGACTGCATTTACATAAACTGGTGCTTGGTTGGTTTTGATAGTAATTTTAAAGTTTTCCTCTTCTATGGAAACTTCATTTACGCCCGACCTAGAAACAAATTTAATGAGGTCCTGAACTAGTTTAATATCCATTCTTTTGTTTTTATGTTAAAAAAATTGGTGTCTATTTTGAATTAACTAAGGTATAATTTTTTTGTTTTAAATTACAAACTCATTTCAAGTTTATAATTTAGTAAGCCCATTTTAAATAAACCGAGCCCCAAGTAAATCCTCCGCCAAATGCGGCTAAAATAAGGTTATCTCCTTTTTTTAGTTTACTTTCCCATTCCCATAAGCAAAGCGGAATAGTTCCATTGGTTGTATTTCCATAACGTTCAATATTCACCATTACTTTCTCGGCGTCTACGCCCATTCTCGAAGCTGTTGCATCAATTATTCTTTTGTTTGCTTGATGTGGAACCAACCAAGCTACATCATCGGCAGTTAGTTGGTTGCGTTCCATAATTTCGGCTGCAACATTTGCCATATTTGTTACAGCAAACTTAAATACCGCTTGTCCTTCTTGATGTACAACATGTTCGTTATTGGCAACTGTTTCGGCTGTGGCCGGACGGGCTGAACCACCTGCTTTTTGACCTAAATAATTACGCCCAGATCCGTCTGTGTGTAATATTGAATCTTGAACTCCTAAGCCTTCTTCATTTGGTTCTAACAATACTGCACCGCAGCCATCGCCAAAAATTATACAGGTTGTTCTATCTTGATAATTAATAATCGAGGACATTTTATCGCCGCCTACCACTAATACTTTTTTATGTTTCCCAGTTTCTATAAACTGCGACCCAGTTGATAAGCCAAAAATAAATCCCGAACAAGCTGCTTGTAAATCGTATCCCCAAGCGTTAATTGCCCCAATTTTATCGGCCAAAATATTTGCAGAAGCTGGAAAAGGAAAATCTGGAGTGGTTGTACAGAATATAATTAATTCTATTTCTTCTGCACTAATTCCACGTTTTTTGAGTAGGCCATTTACAGCTTCTACAGCCATATCAGAAGTACCTAAACCTTCGCCTTTCAGTATTCTTCGCTCTTTAATGCCCGTTCTCGAGGTTATCCATTCGTCTGATGTTTCTACAATTGTCTCTAATTCGGCATTGGTTAAAATATAATCAGGAACGTAACCGTTTACGGCAGTAATGGCAGCGTGAATTTTACTCATTTGTGTGTATTTTTTATTGGAATGCAGCTTGTATTTTAGCTACTAAACCAGTTGTAATCATATCTCTAGATTGGAAAATCATGTTTTTTACGGCTTCTGGACTCGAAATTCCGTGTCCAATTAATACCGGAGCATTAACGCCTAATACAGGACTTCCACCATAATTTTCATAATTAAAACGGTCAAAAAACTCGTCTTTTAATCCTTTTTTAATGGTAAGTACATAAAATGATTCGGCTAATTTTAGCATTACATTTCCTGTAAAACCATCGCAAACAATAACATCTGCTTTGTCGTTAAATAAATCTCTTCCTTCTATGTTGCCTACAAAATTAAAAAGCTTGGTCTCCTTCATTAGCGGAAAGGTGGCCATAGCTAGCATATTCCCTTTTTCATCCTCTTCGCCAATATTCATTAGTGCTACTTTTGGATTTGGGATTTGCATGATATTTTCGGCATATAAACTACCTAAAATACCAAACTGCAATAAGGTGTCCGGTTTACAGTCGGCATTTGCACCCACGTCTAATAAAAGGCCACTACCACCTTTTAACTTTGGCACCATTGAACACAAGCATGGTCTTATAATACCTGGAATAGTTTTTACGCTAAAAACAGCGCCAACTAACATAGCACCAGAATTACCAGCACTTGCAAAAGAATCTATTTTGCCTTCTTTTAAGAGTTGAAAACCAACGGAAATGCTTGAATTAGGCTTTTGAACAATAGCCTTAGTAGGGTGTTCGGCCATACCTATAACTTCTTGGGTATGCACGTACTCAAAGTGGTCTGGATTAAAACCAGCTTCAGAAAGTAGAGGTTTAATCTGCGTAGTATCTCCAATAAGCACCAAATGCTGATCTGGAGTAAGTGATTGATGAGCTGCTATTGCCCCTAAAACGATTGCCTTAGGAGCATAGTCTCCACCCATAATATCGAGACCTATTTTCATAGTAAAAAATATTTTGTGAGTAAGGTTTACTTTAAATTCCTGGGGCCTAAGATAGGCTTAAACCCTCGGAAAACACAAAATTTTTCTTGAAAATTAACCTATTGAAGTGTTTTCTATAACTAATTTGCCGTTGTAATACAAATTACCATCAACATTGTAAGCATGGTGAGGAACGTGTATAGTACCAGTAGTTTGGCATGTAGCCAAAGAAGGAGCGACTGCTTTGTAGTGCGTTCTTCTTTTATCTCTTCTTTGTTTAGAAATCTTGCGTTTTGGATGTGCCATTGCTAATTTATTTAATTATTATTTTAATTTTTTTAATGCGGCCCAACGTGGGTCGTCAGTCTTTTCGTTTTCTTCCGTTGCGTTTCCACTTGCCAATTTTTCTAAAGTAGCAATCATTTCTGGATCGCAACTTTGGTCTTGGCCTGCTTGTTCGCAGTTATTTACATAAGGGATAGCTACGTTGATGAGTTCGTAAATCATTTCTGAAACATCAATTTCGCTTTCCTTTCTATTTAAAACAATGATTTCTAAATCATCGCTTTCTAAATCGTCTTCAGCAAATTTTACAATTTGTCTTTCTTTAATTTCAATTGGCTGAGCGAAGGAAGATAAACATTTGTCGCAATTAAGCTGTATCGTTCCCATAATATGGAAATTTAACAACAACATTGTTTCTTGTTTATCTAGTTCAACAGTCGCTTTGAGTGTTCCTTCCTTAACTAAAGAGTACTCAAATGCATCAAAAAAGCTTTTATCAATTTCAAACTCAAATTGATGCAGGCCCAATTTTAGGCCTGAAAACGGGATTGAAAATTGCTTTAATGCCTTCAATTGTAACTAAATTTTAGCCTGCAAAGGTAGGAAATATTTTTACAAAACGAAATATTTTCACAAAATTGAATAGGCATTTATTTTAAAAGCAAAGCTTTAAGGCTTTGGTGCTAAAATCATTTCCTTATTATTTCTACTCCATTCGCTCCACGAGCCAATGTATAATTTAGGTATGGCTAAGCCAGCATAATCCATGGCCAACAGCATATGGCAAGCAGTAATGCCAGAGCCGCAATGCACAATGGTATTTTCGGCCTTGCTATTGGCTAATAACGCTTGATATCTTTGTTTTAAAATTTCTGGCGCTAAAAACAAACCGTCATCGTCTAAATTTTCAGTAAAGGGGATGTTAATTGCGTTTGGGATATGGCCGGCAATCAAATCAATAGGTTCTGTTAGTCCTGCATATCGGCTCGCGTCTCTTACATCAACTATGGTTTGGTTGCTGGTTTTGCTAGCCATTTCTACTTCATCCATATCGGCCAATGGCAAATTCCAGTTGCTGATAGGGTAGGCTTCTACTTTATTGGCTGTAGGTATTGCCGTATTTGTTGCAAAACCTACTTTAATGGCTGCGTTAAAACCACCATTTAATACCTGCACTTTTTCATGTCCAATGGCTTTTAACATCCACCAAAATCTGGCAGCTGCATTGCTTGCGTTTTTATCGTCGTAAACAACAACTTGGGTAGCTTTTGCTATGCCAAATTTTTTCAAAACCGTTTTAAACTGTTCTAAAGTGGGCAATGGGTGTCTTCCGCCAATGGCAAAATCTCCAATATTGGCTAAATCTGTATTGACATCTGCAAAAAAAGCACCGCTTAAGTGGCTTTCATCGTATCGAGTTTTTGAACCTGCACTTGCATCGATTAGTACAAATTCTTCAGGATTAAGTTCAAGAAGTTCTGCGGGTTGTATAATTGGTGATTCCATTTTTTTAGTCAGAAAAGTCCAGAAGACGGAAACTCAGAAAGTCCGGTGTCCGAAGTTTAGTGTGTTAATCTACTCTTAACTCGTAACCCACAACTCAATTAGCGTCGTCTTTAATATCCAAAGCAGTTTCAATGATTTTTCCGCCACTACGCAATTGGTTTTTTAATAAGCTTTCTTGTTCGCGGCGATGTTCAACAATATGAATGGCTGCAAAAACGGCTTCCATGAATGAAGTTGGATCGGCAAGGTTTTTACCGGCTATGTCGTAACCCGTTCCATGATCTGGTGATGTACGCACAAATTTTAACCCAGCCGTATAGTTTACGCCGGTTTCAAAAGCAATGGTTTTAAAAGGAATTAAACCTTGGTCGTGGTACATGGCCAAAACGGCATCAAATTTTTTGTAAGTCCCGTTGCCAAAAAATCCATCGGCAGGGTAAGGTCCAAAACAAATTATGCCTTTGTCAAACGCCTCTTGTATGGCTGGAGCGATAATTTCGGCTTCTTCTTTCCCTAAAAGCCCATTGTCACTAGCATGCGGATTTAAGCCTAAAACAGCAATTTTTGGTTTTTCTATCCAGAAATCTTTTTTCAGGCTATCGTTGATCAGCTGTATTTTTTTTACTATTCTTTCTTTGGTAATTGCTGTTGGCACTTCTAAAACTGGAATATGGCCTGTAACTACGCCAACGCGTAAGGTTTCGCTAATTAAAAACATGAGCACGTCTTTGCTCTCGCTTCGTTCTTGCAAATATTCGGTATGACCCGGAAAAGCAAATTCGGCCGATTGGATATTGTTTTTGTTGATTGGTGCAGTTACCAAAGCATCAATCGCTCCACTTACCAAATCGTCAGTGGCTTTTTGCAAGGATAGAAAAGCGTATTTGCCGCCAATTTCGTTGGCTACACCAAGTTCTATTTTTACATCTTCTTCCCAACAATTGATCATGTTTACTTTGCGAGGATTAGCCTCCTCAGGCGTATTGATCACGTTGAACATAAAATCGCCCATATTTAGCGCTTTTCTATGAAAAGAAGCCACTTTGGTGTGTCCATAAATAATAGGCGTACAATAATCGAGCATTTTAGCTTCAGTAAAAGTTTTTAGAATAACTTCTAAACCAATACCATTTACATCGCCAATACTTATACCTAATTTTATTTTATCGCTCATTTTGCTGTAACAAAGAATTTGGTGCAAATTAACAAATAGATTTGAGATTTGAGATTTGGCAAGTGATGTTTATCGTATAAAACTAAAATCTAAACGCTAAACCCTAGCCCTAAAATCCTTACATTTGTTTTTATTTAAATATTTAAAGCTCTTTTTGGGTTTGGGTTTATGGGTTTAGTAAAAGCGAAAAAACATTTAGGTCAACATTTTTTAACTGATAAAAAAATTGCTGAAAAAATTGTAGATGGTTTGGTACATACCGGCAAATACCATCAGGTTTTAGAAGTAGGGCCCGGTATGGGCATTTTATCAGACATCTTACTGTCACGCGAAAATTTAGAAATCTATCTAATAGATATTGATGTAGAATCGATTGCTTTCTTGGCCAATAAATATCCTCAATTGGGCAATCGCCTAATTAGTGGAGATTTTTTAAAGCTAGATTTAACCACTATTTTTCCTGGCAAGTTTGCAGTCATAGGAAATTTCCCCTACAATATTTCTTCTCAAATTTTGTTTAAGATTTTGGAGCACAAAGACAATGTTGTTGAAATGGTGGGCATGTTCCAAAAGGAAGTGGCCGAGCGTTGCGCCTCAAAATCGGGGACTAAAGAGTATGGTATTTTAAGCGTTTTGATACAGGCTTATTACGATATTGAGTATTTATTTACCGTAAAGCCTGGAACTTTCAATCCACCGCCAAAGGTAAACTCTGGAGTTATCCGTTTGAGTAGAAATGAAATGGAAACACTTCCTTGCGATGAAAAATTATTTTGGCGCACGGTAAAAGGAGGCTTTAATCAACGCCGAAAAACCTTACGCAATGCACTTTCGGGCACTATACCAAAAGATAAAATGGATAACCATCCTTTTTTTAATAAGCGGGCTGAGCAATTGAGCGTGGAAGATTTTATAACTTTAACCCAGCATTTAACCCACTTAACGCAAGCATAGGTATGCAAAAAATTCTTATCATAGATGATCTTCATCCTGCGTTTAAAGAAAAAGCAATGGCTTTAGGCTTTGAGGTGGATGACCAACCCCTAATTACCAGAGCTCAAACCTTGGAAATTGTTAAAGATTACGTGGGCATAGCGGTGCGTACCAAATTTAAAATAGATGCCGAGCTTTTTAATGCCGCACCAAACCTAAAATTTGTAGCAAGGGCAGGCGCAGGTTTAGACAATATTGATGAGGCGGCTGCAAAAGCAAAAAATATACAATTAATTAATGCGCCAGAGGGAAATTGCGATGCCGTTGGCGAACACGCCGTTGGGTTGTTGTTGGCTTTGATGAACAATTTTAGAAAGGCAGATACAGAAATTAGAAATGGCATTTGGGATAGGGAAGGCAACCGTGGATACGAGCTTAAAGGCAAAACCGTTGGCCTAATTGGTTATGGTTTTATGGGCCAAAAAATGGCCCGTAAATTGGCCGGTTTTGAAGTAAATGTAATTGCCTACGATAAATATAAAACTGGTTTTAGCGATGATTTTGCCCGCGAAGTAAGTATGGAAGAAATTGTAAAACACAGCGATGTGCTGAGTTTGCACATACCGTTAACGAACGAAACCCGACAAATGGTAAAAGACGAATACTTTTTCCATTTTAAAAAGCCTATTTTCTTTATCAATACCGCAAGGGGTGAAATTGTAAATACCTCAGCAGTGCTAAACGGCATAAAAACAGGTAAAATTTTGGGTGCGGGACTTGATGTTTTAGAAACCGAAAAGTTTCCGGCATTGTCCGAACAAGCTTTCTATCAAGAATTAAAAACTAACGAAAAGGTAATTTTAACACCGCATGTAGCAGGGTGGACATTTGACTCGTACCGAAAAATTTCTGAAGTGTTGGCAGAGAAGTTAGAACAATTAGGAGTTTAAAACTAGAATCACTAAAAATCTTTACCCCCATTTCGTTTATTTGTAGTAGTGCATATTCCGTATTGCATTGCTTTGAATGAGTAATTTTTATTTTTTTAGTTCAAAATATTTGTTTTTGTAACAATTCACTTCTATCTTCGTTTTAATATAAAGCAAGACTATGTAGGCTAATGGCCGATGTAGTCTTGTTTGTTTTTTAGAGGATTTAAAGAAATAGATTTGCTATGTCAGAAGTAACGTATTACACCCAAGAAGGATTAGATAAGCTAAAAGAAGAGCTACATAGGTTAAAAACCGTAGAGCGGGCTGCTATTTCTAAAGCTATTGCAGAAGCAAGAGACAAAGGAGATTTATCTGAAAATGCAGAATATGATGCCGCCAAAGAAGCGCAGGGAATGCACGAAGCTAAAATATCCAAGCTTGGTGTAGTACTCGCCAATGCCCGCTTAATTGACGAGAGTAAGTTGGACTTAACTAAAGTTTTAGCTTTGTCGATTGTCAAAATAAAAAACGTAAAAAACGGCGCAACTATGACCTATCAGTTGGTACCGGAGAGCGAAGCAGATTTAAAAACCGGAAAAATATCTGTAAAATCGCCTATTGCACAAGGTTTATTAGGTAAGTCTGTTGGGGACAAAACCGAAATTCAAGTGCCCGCAGGTAAAATGGAATTTGAAATATTAGAAATATCCAGGTGAGTTGTGAGTTGTCAGTTATGAGTTGCGAGCCTGTAACCCCATAACTCGTTACTCTAAACCCTAAATGGGCTTAACTTATAAGTCGACACCTTAAACCCTAAACCTTTAACCTTCAACCTAAAAAAATGAGCATTTTTTCTAAAATAGTAAGCGGCGAAATTCATGCACATGTTGTTGCCGAAACTAACGATTTTATGGCTTTTCTGGATGTAAATCCATTGGTAATGGGTCATGTTTTGGTTATTCCTAAACAAGAAATCGATTATATTTTTGAGATGGACGATGAATTGTATGCCGGTTTAACCTTGTTTGCTAAAATAGTTGCAAAGGCCGTTAAAGCTGCTTTTCCGTGTAAGAAAGTTGGTGTAGCTGTAATAGGTTTGGAAGTGCCGCATACACATATCCATTTAATACCTATGAACAATGTAAGCGATATGAACTTTAGTAAAGAAAAACTAAAACCAAGCCAGCAAGAATTAGCTGCGGCAGCTACAAAGATAAGAGCACAATTTTAAATACTTTAACTCGTTGAAAATAAAAAAGCTCCGATAATCATCGGAGCTTTTTTATTTAAGTTTCTCGTTGTTTTTGTGTCTTTCTGCATCCCTAATGCTTTTTTTATCCATATTTTTAAGCAAGGCTTCATTTAAATCTATCCCCGTTTGGTTGGCCAAACAGATCAATACAAAAAGAACATCGGCCATTTCGTCGGCAAGATTTACATCTTCATCACTTTTTTTAAAAGATTGTTCGCCATATGTCCGTGCCATAATTCGGGCAACCTCACCAACTTCTTCCATTAAAATGGCCGTGTTAGTCAATTCGTTAAAATATCGAATTCCGGTGGTGGTTATCCACTTGTCAACCAATTGCTGTGCTTCTTTAAGTTTTAAGTCTTTTAAAACGGGTTTATCTTCTATTTCGTTCATTTTTAATGGTTGTCTTTATCTTTCGTGTCCATTATTATAGTAACAGGCCCGTCGTTTAGCAAGTCAATTTTCATATCAGCGCCAAAAATACCGCACTGTATTTCCTTGTTAAGCAAAGCCGATAGTTGTTTAATCATTTCTTCGTAAAATGGAATGGCTTTTTCTGGTCGAGCCGCTCGGGTAAATCCTGGTCTATTTCCCTTTTTGGTTGCAGCAAACAAAGTAAACTGACTAATTAATAGAATATTTCCCTCAATATCGCCCAAGGATTTGTTCATTAAGCCATTTTCGTCATTAAAAACACGCATGCCTGCTATTTTTTGTGCAAGCCAAGTTAGGTCTTCTTCAGTGTCAGAATCTTCAATGCCTAGCAATACCAAAAACCCTTGGTCAATTTTCCCCGTAATTTCATTGTTTACGGTACAGCTTGCTTTTGTTACCCGTTGAATAACTGCTCTCATTATGTTCTTGTATCGTTTCCGTGAAAAATGCTTAAATAGCTTTCATACCTGCTGATGTCAATTTCTCCATCTTCAACCCCTTTAATTATTGCACATCCTGGCTCGTTTACATGCCTGCAATTGTTAAACTTGCATTGGTTTAATTTATTCCTCATTTCCACAAAATAATGGCTTAATTCTTCGGGCTTGATATCGAATATGCCTAATTCCCTAATGCCGGGCGTATCTATTAAGTAACCGCCAAAAGGAAGTTTGTGCATTTCGGCAAAAGTAGTGGTGTGTTGTCCTTTGTCGCTCCAATCAGAAATCTCGCCTGTTTTAATTTCAAAACCTGGTAATAAAGTATTAATTAAGCTCGATTTTCCTACGCCTGAATGGCCTGAAAATAAAGTGATTTTATCTTTTAAAAGGGCTTCAATTTGGCCAATATTGGTTCCTTTCAATGCTGAAACCTCGTAACACGGATAGCCTATTTTCTCGTAAATGGCTTTGTATTCGGCTAAAATTTCTAACCCTTCTTTGCTAAATAAATCTAGTTTGTTAAAAATTAAGCAAGTAGGTATGCCGTAAGCTTCGGAGGTAACCAAAAAGCGATCGATAAAGCCCAGAGAAGTACGAGGAGAGGCGAGGGTGACAATTAAAAATGCCTGATCGAGATTAGCTGCAATAATTTGTGCTTGCTTACTTAGGTTGATCGATTTTCGGATAATGTAATTTTTTCTGTCGTGCAATTTGTCAATTACACCAGTTTCTGCATTGGGCTCTAGCTCAAAGCCCACTTTGTCGCCAACAGCAATAGGGTTTGTGGTCTGAATACCTTTTATCCTAAATTTACCTTTAATTCGGCAATCGTAGGTCTTGCCATCTTCGGCATTTACTTGGTACCAGCTTCCGGTCGATTTTATGACTAATCCGTGCATATATTAACGTAAAGGTATAAAAATGATTACATAGATTGCAGGGTGTTTTTAATTTAAGCGATAATGAAAAAAAATTGAAATCTAAACGCATTTCAAATGCCTATTGTTGCTATTTTATGTCACAACTTTATAGTTCCTATCAAATTTAAGAAATGCATCAGGCAATTTAAAACTTAATGAAACTCGATAATATTGTTTTTTTGCATACGCTAATCGCTAATTGATTTGCTGATTAACGTTTAGGTCTTAAAACCTGTTTAGATTATAATTGCGTGTGGTTTTAAAGCAATCTAATGTTGTGCCTTAATCAGAATAATTACAAAAAAAATAAATTTCTGTTGTTAAATCGCTTATATTCAATCTAAATTGGTGTTGTGTTTTTCAGTTGCAGATAAATATTTTTACTTTTGATGGTGAAAAAAATCATGGCTATAGGGTTACTTTCGGCTTACCTGTTTACCACAACAGAGTTGGGTCAGCTGTTTAAAATACCATTTTTAATAGGCCATTATCTAGAGCATAAAGCTTCCTCAAATTTATCATTGGCCCAGTTTTTAAGTATGCATTATGCCCAGGGCGATGTGAGAGACGCTGATAATGCAAAAGACATGAAGTTGCCTTTTAAAACTCATGAAAATTGCACAAACTTTATCAACACATTAGTTTCGCAACCCTTTTTATTGGTTGTTCATCCACCTTGTTCTTCTATTAAAAAAAATAAACATTTATTTATCGACAATATGCTTACCTTTTCTTACCATTCAAGTATTTGGCAGCCTCCAAAATTTTGTTGAGCATTTATGCAAACAGTTTAAATGTACTGTGCGTAATTCTTAATAAAAATGTATTTCTTTAATTAACAAAAATTAAATTATGTTGAATAAAATAATTGAGTTTGCCATAAAAAACAAGCTCATTATTGGGCTTTTTACCATTGCCCTTATTGGTTATGGTAGCTATGAGTTTACCAAACTGCCCATAGATGCCGTGCCAGATATTACCGACAATCAAGTTCAGGTAATTACCATTGCGCCCTCTTTTGGCGCAACCGACATCGAAAGGTTGGTTACCTTTCCTATAGAGCAAGCCAATAGCAATATTGCCGGGATAAAAGAAATAAGAAGTTTTTCGCGTTTTGGATTATCCTTAGTTACCATTGTTTTTGATGATGCAACCGATGTGTATTGGGCAAGACAGCAAGTGGCCGAGCGTTTGCAGCAAGTACAAACCCAAATTCCGCAAGGTATAGGTACGCCCGAACTTGGCCCTATAAGTACGGGCTTGGGCGAAATTTATCAATATGTAGTTAAACCAAAGCCTGGTTACGAAAAGAAATACAACGAAACCGAACTGCGAACAATACAAGATTGGGTGGTGCGTAGGCAATTGCTCAGCGTAAAGGGGGTGGCCGAAGTAAGTAGTTTTGGTGGTAAGCTAAAACAATTTGTAATTGAAGTAGACCCTAATAAATTGCAAGCCTACGCAATTACTGTTAATGATGTTTTTGATGCTTTAGCCGCCAACAACCAAAACACGGGTGGTGCATACATAGAAAAAGGGCCGCGGGTACTTTACATTAGAAGCGAAGGATTAATTGGAAGCACAACAGATATCGAAAATATTGCTATAAAAAACAATGAGGCGGGTAGTCCATTGTACATCAGAGATGTTGCCGATGTAAAAACAGGTTATGCAACTCGCTATGGTGCGATGTGTTATAACGATGAGGGCGAGGTTGCGGGAGCAGTTGTAATGATGCTGAAAGGCGCCAATAGCGGCGAAGTAATTAAAAATGTAAAGGAGCGTATTGCTCAAATTAAAAAAACATTGCCAAAAGGTGTGGAGATAGAACCCTTTTTAGACCGTAGCAAAATGGTAAACAATGCCATAGGAACAGTACAAAAAAATTTATTAGAAGGCGCATTAATTGTGATTTTTGTACTGGTTCTTTTTTTGGGCAATTTTAGGGCGGGCTTATTGGTAGCATCGGTTATACCTTTGGCCATGTTGTTTGCCGTGATCATGATGAACCTTTTTGGGGTAAGCGGCAATTTAATGAGTTTGGGTGCATTAGATTTTGGCTTAATTGTAGATGGTGCCGTAATTATTGTAGAAGCGGTAATGCATCTGCTGCACCACAATAAACGGCATAATCAAGATACATTAACGCAGGCACAAATGGATAGCAGCGTACAGCAATCAGCGGGTAAAATGATGAACAGTGCGGTATTTGGACAAATTGTAATTTTGGTGGTTTACTTGCCCATTTTTACCTTACAAGGTATAGAAGGTAAAATGTTTAAGCCCATGGCCCAAACGGTTGCTTTTGCACTTGTTGGCGCATTTATACTCTCGCTTACCTATGTACCTATGATGAGTGCGCTGTTTTTGAGCAAAAAGACCAAGCACAAGCCAAATTTTTCTGACCGAATGATGGGCAAACTCGAAAATTTTTATCAGCATAAGTTAAAAGCGGTAATCGAATTTCCAAAAGTTGTGCTGCTGTCTGTAGTTTCACTTTTTGTAATTGCGCTTGTGGTTTTAAGTACTTTGGGTGGCGAATTTATCCCTACATTAGAAGAAGGAGATTTTGCTGTAGATACTCGGGTATTAACCGGAAGCAGCCTTTCTACAACTATAGAGGGCACCCAAAAAGCCGCACATATACTCAAATCTCGGTTTCCAGAAGTAGAAAAAGTGGTTACCAAAATTGGTAGTGGCGAAGTGCCAACAGATCCCATGCCTATGGAAGCCAGTGATATGATGGTAATTTTAAAGGATAAAAAAGAGTGGACATCAGCTTCGAGTTTTGATGAATTGGCCGAAAAAATGGGAGAGGCACTTAAAGATGTGCCCGGTGTTACCGCAGGGTTTCAATATCCTGTGCAAATGCGTTTCAATGAATTAATGACTGGCGCAAGACAGGATGTAGTTTGTAAAATATTTGGCGAAGATTTAGATACCCTTGCTTTTTATGCCAATAAATTGGGCAAACTGATAAATAACGTTGAAGGGGCAAAAAATCTCTATGTAGAAAGCGTTTCGGGCCTACCACAAATTATTATCAACTACAATAGAAATGCAATTGCGCAATACAATGTAAGCATAGCTGATATCAACAAAGTGGTTAATATGTATTTTGCCGGTCAAAGTAGCGGTATGGTGTTTGAGGGCGAAAAGCGGTTTGATTTGGTGGTAAAAATAAATGGGCAAGGTAAAAAAAATCTCGAGGACATTAAAAATGTACTCATTCCTACGTCCAATGGCAATCAGGTTCCTTTATACCAGTTGGCAGATGTTGCTATAAAAGAAGGGCCAAATCAAATTCAGCGGGAAGATGCCAAACGTCGAATTGTGGTTGGTTTTAACGTGGGTAGCAGAGATGTGCAAAGCATTGTAAAAGAACTGCAGGACAAAGTAGATGCTAAAATTAAATTTCCGGCAGGATATTATGTTACCTATGGCGGCGCTTTTGAAAACCTAAATGCTGCCAAAAAAAGGTTAATGATTGCTGTTCCGGTGTCGCTATTGCTTATCTTCTTACTCTTGTTTTTTGCATTTAGTTCGGTAAAACAGAGTTTGCTCATTTATTCGGCCATTCCGCTTTCTGCCATTGGTGGTATTTTATTTTTAGCTTTTCGAGGTTTGCCGTTTAGCATTAGTGCTGCCATTGGTTTTATTGCTTTGTTTGGGGTTGCTGTATTGAATGGCATTGTGCTTGTGGCCGAGTTTAATCGGATTAGGAAAGACGGAGAAACAGATCTTAAACAAGTTGTGCTTAAAGGTACAAAACTAAGGCTGCGCCCCGTGTTGATGACGGCCGCAGTTGCATCTTTGGGCTTTTTGCCCATGGCCATAAGCAATGGCGCAGGGGCAGAGGTGCAACGCCCCTTGGCAACCGTTGTAATTGGCGGCTTATTGGTGGCCACTTTGCTTACGCTTTTTGTATTGCCTATTTTATATATCGTGTTTGAAAAAGGAATAAAAATGAACTCCAAATTAACCGCCATTTGTTTTGCATTTGGTTTATTGCTTTTAAATTCAGCTGCAAATGCACAAACCAAAATTAGCTTACAGGCTGCAATAGACACCGCTTTGGCCAACAATTTAAATGTAAAAGCGCAAAAATTAAAGGCCAATTATCAGCAACAGCTTATCCAATCGGCTACCCAATTGCCCAACACAAGTTTTATGGCCGAAGTGGGACAGTTTAACAGTGTTTATACGGATAACAGATTGGGCGTTTCGCAGTCGTTCAGTTTTCCAACGGTGTATGCCAGACAAAAAAACCTGTTTACACAAGAGTGGAAAACGGCCATTTTAAATCTGTCTTTAAGGGAGGCAGAGCTGAGAAAAGCAGTTAGCGAAACTTATATCAACCTTATTGCACTTCATCAAAAAGAGCAGTTATTGCTAAAAAGCGATACCATATTTGGCGAATTTTTGAGAAAAGCAACACTGCGGTTAAATAAAGGAGAAAGCAATATATTGGAAAAAATTACCGCCGAAACACAGCGTGGAAACATCAATTTGCAATTGAAACAGTTGTTGCAAGAAAAAGCCATGCTCAAAAGTCAGTTTCAGCTGCTTTTAAATACCGAAAACGAGCATGAGCCCAGCGAAATCAATTTAATTATTGTGGCCGGAGATTTTGCAAAACCCGATATAGATAGCCATCCGCTTTTAGAAATAAAGAAACAACAACAGCAAGTCGGACAAGCATTAACTGCTTTAGAAAAAACTAAGTTGTTACCCGATATAAGCTTGGGTTTTTACACCACAACCATTAAAGGTGTTGGGCCAAACGAGATATTTTATAGCGGAAAAGACCGTTTTAACTCGGGTCAAGTTGGCTTAAACATCCCGATATTTACTTCCGCACAAAAAGCAAAAATTAAGGCGGCCAAAATTCAAGAAACCGAAATGGCCAACGCTTATTTGATAGAAAAACAGCAATTGACGCAACAGTACAAATCAACTTTAGCGGCGTATAAAACCAGTAAGGAAACTTTGGAGTACTTAGCGCAAACAGCCTTGCCCAATGCAAAAGTTATTGGGCAAACAGCCGATAAACAGTTCATAAACGGCGATATCAACTATTTAGATTGGGTGGTTTTAACCAATCAGTCTGTTGGTATTATAGACCAATACATTAACGCCACAAAAACGCTTAATGAAAATGCCATTCTACTTAATTATTTAATAGCTAAAAATTAACATGAAAAAAATATTAATAATTTCCATTTGTGTTTGCCTGGCTAGTTGTGGGCAAAAAAATGCCGAAAACATTGCTCAAGTGCAAGAGGCTAACCAAACACAAATTACCCTAACCAAAGCACAGCAAAAAAATGCCAATTTATCGTTTGCCAAACCTCAGCAAAAAGAAATGGCCACCGTATTAAAGTTAAATGGTAAAATAGATGTACCGCCACAAAATATGGTTTCTATCAGCGTGCCAATGGGCGGATATTTAAAAACGACCAAATTGTTGCCAGGTATGCACGTAAATAAAGGCGAAGTTATAGCCATTATTGAAGATCAGCAGTACATACAACTACAGCAAGATTACTTGTTGGCCAAAGCCAAAATTGTATATGCCAAACTAGAATACGAGCGACAATTGGCGCTAAATCAAAGCAAGGCCAGCAGCGATAAAGTTTTTCAGCAGGCAACGACCGAATACAATAGCTTAAAAATTATGCTCAGTTCACTAGCAGAAAAACTGAAGTTAATTGGTAAAAATCCAGCTACTTTAACCGAAAGCAATATTAGCAGAAGCATAAATGTTTATGCGCCAATTAATGGCTTTGTAAGTAAGGTAAATGTAAATGTTGGCAAGTACATTTCGCCAACAGATGTGCTTTTTGAACTGGTAAATCCGGCCGATATTCATTTGGCTTTAACGGTTTTTGAAAAAGATTTGGCACAGCTTTACGTTGGGCAGCGTGTAATTACCTACACCAATAACGAGCCAAATAAAAAGCACAATGCCGAAATATTGTTGATTGGGAAAGACTTAAGCACCGAGCGCAGCACCGAGGTGCATTGTCATTTTGAAGATTACGACAAGTCGCTAATTCCTGGCACCTATATGAACGCCGAAGTGCAGGTAAAAACAGGCATCAACTTGGTATTGCCCGAAGAGGCAGTTGTAAATTACGAAAACAAACAATATGCTTTTATTCAGAAATCGGCAAATAGTTTTGAGATGGTTCAATTGCAAACTGGCGTGGTTAAAGATGGATATATTGCCCTGTTAAACGCCCAAGCTTTGGCCAACAGCAATTTTGTAGCCAAGGGCGCCTATACTTTATTAATGAGTTTAAAGAATAAGCCAGAAGAAGATTAAATGTAAAAAGCCTGAGTGTTTAACTCAGGCTTTTGCTTAAAATATGGCCTCAGCAATTTTTTTGGTTGGCTCTGGATTGCTCATCGTATAGAAGTGTAAAACGGGTGCGCCTATTTTTATCAATTCTTTGCATTGAGCAATCATAAATTCTATTCCTACCTGCTTTACTTGTGCTTCGTCTTTACAATTTTGAATGGCTTCGCTCAAATCTTCGGGCAAATCTATATGAAAAACTTTAGGTAAACTTATCAATTGCTTTGACGAAGTTATTGGTTTTAAGCCTGGTATAATTGGCACATTGATTCCGTTTTCTCTACATTTTTTAACAAACTCTAAATATTTGGTATTGTCAAAAAACATTTGGGTTACGATAAATTCGGCACCCATATCTACTTTTTGCTTTAAGTACTTAAAATCTGTTTTAAGGTTTGGTGCTTCAAAGTGTTTTTCTGGATATCCAGCAACCCCTACACAAAAATCTGTTTTAAAAGCTTCGTGGTCTTCGTGCAAATATTTACCATTGTTCATGTCCATTACTTGCCCTAATAGCTCTGTTGCAAATGCATGGCCGCCGGGTGTTGGTATAAAACTTGAGTCGGCATGGCGGGCATCCCCACGTAAAACCAATACATTGTCTATCCCCAAAAACTGTAAATCTATCAGTGCATTTTCAGTTTCTTCTTTGGTAAAACCACCACAAATTAAATGGGGAACGGCATCTACTTTGTATTTATTGATAATTGCTGCACAAATGGCAACAGTTCCGGGTCTTTTACGGTAAGATATTTTTTCGAGTAAACCTGTTTCATGCTGCTTGTAAATGTAATCTTCTCGGTGGTAGGTCACATCAATAAACGGTGGATTAAACTCCATTAACGGGTCTATCGCATTGTAAATAGCATCGATACTTTTTCCTTTAACAGGAGGTAAAAGCTCGAAAGAAAATAAGGTTTTACCCTTTGCGTTTTTAATATGGTCTGTAATCTTCATACTGGGTTACGTGTTGCGAGTTATCAGTTACGAGAACTTATATTGCCTAATTAGCAAGTTGTTTATAATATTTTATAAATCCGTTTAAGAGTTTTCTTGTTGTTTCTATTTTAACCAAAGATGAACTTAAAACCTCAGATTTAATATATTTTTGGTCGAAAGCAATGTAAAGTTGTGTTTCAAGCTCATAAATTGAGCCCCTAGCAATAAAGAAAAATTGGATACTATCTTTAGGATGGTTTCGTCCGCAACCTTCGGCAATATTTGAGGGAATGGATACAGCACATCTTCTCATTTGGCTAACTAATCCAAATATTTCATCCTTTGGAAATTCTTTTGTGATGGCATAAGTGTCATTTGCTAAAATTCTAGCTTCTTTCCAAACATCCAAATTAGTATACGATTTTTTCTCTTCCATTTTTATAGCTAGCTTTTTTCTATTACACCAACCTCACAATCCAGAACCCGTAACCCACAACTCATAACCCATAACTCGCAAGGGGCAGGGGGTTAATACGCCAAATTAGGACTTAGCCATTTTTCAGCTTCTTCTATACTTATCTTTTTTCTGGTTGCATAATCTTCCACTTGATCTTTGGTAATTTTACCTAAACCAAAATAGCGCGATTGTGGATGAGCAAAGTAAAAGCCACTTACCGCAGCTGCGGGATACATGGCAAAACTTTCGGTAAGCTTTAATCCAATTTTATTTTCTGCAGCTAAAAGATTAAACAATGTTGCTTTTTCGGTATGGTCTGGACAGGCAGGATAGCCAGGTGCCGGACGAATACCTGCATATTTTTCTTTAATTAAATCTTCGTTGGTTAAGCTTTCGTCGTTGGCGTAGCCCCAATATTCTTTACGCACCATTTCATGCATTCGCTCTGCAAAAGCCTCTGCAAGCCTATCGGCCAATGCTTTGGCCATGATACTGTTATAATCGTCGTTATTTTTTTCAAACTTTGCAACCAATTCATCGCAACCAATTCCCGTGGTTACGGCAAAACCGCCAAAGTAGTCTTGAACGCCAGTTTCTTTTTGTGCTACAAAATCTGCCAGTGCATAATAAGGCTCGCCGTCCATTTTTTCTGCCTGTTGACGAAGCGTGTGGATGGTTGTCAGTCCTGAGTCTTGAGTCTTGACATCGGACATCGGACTTCCAACTTCTAAAACAATATCATCGCCCACAGCATTTGCAGGCCAAAAACCAATAACGCCTTTGGCGCTTAGCAATTTTTCGTTAACGATGCGGTTCAATAAAGTTTGTGCATCGTGGTACAGTTTTTTAGCTTCGTCGCCAACAATTTTATCATCAAATATTTTTGGGTAACTGCCGTATAATTCCCAAGTATGGAAAAACGGTGTCCAATCTATATAGGGCACAAGTTCTGTAAGTGGGAAATCTTCAAAAACCTTAGTTCCAGTAAAGCTTGGCTGGGTAATTACTTTATTGATATCAATTTGAAATTTGTCTTTTCTAGCTTCTTCAATAGTTCTGTAACGTTTATCCGAGCGTTTGTTCAAGTGCGTTTCACGGGCCTTGTCGTACTCGCTTTTAATGGTGTCAATATACGCCGTTCGGGTGTCTTGGTTCATTAAAGTGCTACAAACCGTTACACTACGCGAAGCATCTAATACGTGTATTGCTGGGCCCGAATAATTGGGCGCAATTTTTACCGCTGCATGAATGCGAGAAGTGGTGGCGCCACCAATAATTAACGGAACGGTAAATCCT
>CANHHZ010000003.1 GCA_947460275.1 Sphingobacteriaceae bacterium
TACACTAATTGGTCAAACCACTTATGGTAAACCAGTAGGCTTTTTCCCAATTACCATTGAAAATAGATATGATGTGTATTTTTCATTATTTCAAACTAAAAATGTTAAAGGAGAGGGTGATTATTTTGCCGGCTTTACCCCAGAACATGTTTTACAAGAATTTGTAAATCCTACTACAACAACTTCGCCAATTCGTAATTTTGGTGATCCAGCAGAGATATATGTTGCTAAGGCTTTGAGTATTTTAGCGCCAGGCATTACTGGTTTTTCTAATACGGGTGCAAATGCTGCATTTTCAAAAAATATATTATCAGTTGTTCCGGATTCTTATAATTCTGTATACGTTCCTGCTCAGCTACCATTGTCAAACCGCAACGAATTTTTGGGGATGATAGAAACTAGACACAAGTTAAAATAGACCTAGTTTTTAAGAAAAAAAAGACCTTATAAGGTCTTTTTTTTCTTACTGTTTTTTCATCCTTAAATTTTCTTTAAAAATTGCCTGTAAGTCGCGTTGGTTGTCAATGTTAGTTGCAATTTCTTTTATTGCTTTTACAGCATCAATAAAAAAAGCTTGGTTGATATTTTTAAACTCGTCGGTTACCTTGTGGTAATCTTTATGGTCTTCTACACCGAAATACAAAAAAGGAATATTTTTGGCGTTAAATGCTCCTTGGTCACTTTGGTTGGTCCAATCATCGTGTCCGAGCTTAGGGTCATCATGTCCAAAAAGCACTTTTATATTTGGGCTTGTAGTTGTAAAAAAAGGTTTTAATTCTGGATATTTAAAAGTGCCAACAGCATATAGCTCTTGCTTGTCGTTGTGGCTAATCATATCCATGTTAATATTGAGCTTTATTTTTGATAAAGCAACGGGTGTATTTTCTACAAAATATTTGGCTCCTCTTAAACCCATTTCTTCGCCATCAAAAAATGCAAAAATGATGCTGTTGTTTGGCTTGTGATCTTCAAAATATTGAGCTAAATATAGCAAACCAGCAACTCCCGATGCATTATCATCGGCTCCGTTATACACATCAGTATCGGTAACGCCAATATGATCGTAATGCGCAGAAATTACGATTACATCATCACTTTTACCTTTAATGTAGCAGAGTAAATTTTTTGAAATTAAAGGTTTTGCGTTTGTTTTTGATGTAATTTCAAAAGGTTGTTCGTAGCCTTGCAGGGTTGGTAAAGTACTCAATCCAATTTCCTTTATTCTTTCTGTGATGTAGTTTCTTGCCATTTCTGCACCATCTGTACCAGTCTTACGACCTTTGTAAGCATCAGAAGATAAAATCTCTACATCTTTTAAAAGTTGGCTATTTTGATTGCTTTGCGCATTATTTTTTACCGTTCCGCAACTTAGCAAGATGGTAAATGATAACAAAAGTATATTTTTCATGTGTTTTTGCATATATAAAGATAGCAATATCAAAGCTAAATTAACACCAACTTTTGTAAAAACTTAGTTTGTTAAGCGCTGTTTAAATTAATAAAGCTTATTTTAGAATAATTTTAGAAAACACACAATGGAATACAGACGTTTAGGGAAATCCGGTTTACAAGTAAGTGCACTTTCTTTTGGAAGTTGGCTAACTTTTGGTAATCAAATAAGTGATAAAGTAGCCGACGAGTTGATGGGGATTGCCTATGAGGCTGGCGTTAATTTTTTTGATAACGCAGAAGGCTATGCAGAAGGAAAGTCGGAAATTGTAATGGGTAAAATCTTGAAAGATCATAAGTGGGATAGATCCTCATATGTGGTTTCAAGTAAGGTGTTTTTTGGTGCCGAAAACAAAGGTCCGAATAGGGTAGGTTTATCTCGTAAACACGTAATAGAAGCTTGTAATGCCGCTTTAAAACGCTTGCAGGTCGATTATCTAGATTTATATTTTTGTCATAGACCTGATAAAAACACCCCTATTGAAGAAACTGTTTGGGCAATGAATACGCTTTTACAACAAGGAAAGATTTTATATTGGGGAACTTCGGAGTGGAGTGCAGCTGAGATTATGGAGGCAATTGCTGTTGCGAAACAGTATAGTTTGATTGGCCCAACGATGGAACAACCTCAGTATAATTTATTAGAACGCAATAAATTGGAAAATGAATATTTGCATTTATTTGCAAACCATGGCTTAGGAACAACTATTTGGTCGCCACTGGCTTCTGGTTTGCTTTCTGGTAAATATACTGGAGGAGAAGTAAACGATACGCGATTATCGTTGAAAGGAATGGATTGGCTAAAAGAAAAAATGCTTACGCAAGAAGCCTTAAAAAAAGTAGGTGAGTTGCAGCAATATGCAGCTGGTTTAGGTTTACCATTGGCAAAACTAGCCCTTGCATGGTGCTTAAAAAATCCAAATGTGAGCACGGTGATTTTAGGTGCCTCTAAAGCTAATCAGTTGAAGGAAAATTTGACAGTTTTGGAGGTGTTACCATTGTTAACTAACCAGGTAATGGAAGATGTTGATCATATTATGCAGACCAAACCGGTTTTGCCAACTTTTTAATTAATTATCGCAACGAGCTAACTTTTAATGCTGTTAGCTCGTTGTGATTAATATTTCTCCTTCTAAATAAGTAATTGCTTCTCCAGTTATTAAAACTCTATCTCCTTTCATCTCGCACCACAATTCTCCTCTTCTTGCTGAAATTTGATAAGCATGCAGTTTGTTTTTGCCTAGTTTTTTTGCCCAGTAAGGAATAAGGTTGCAATGTGCTGATCCAGTAACCGGATCTTCGTTTATGCCTGCACATGGCGCAAAAAATCTCGATACAAAATCGCTTTTGTCTCCTTTAGCAGTAACTATTACGCCTAATAAATCTATTTTGGCTAATGCAGAAAAGTCGGGTTGTAGTGCCATAACCTCAGCCTCTGTTTCGTAAACCAACATGGTGTCTCTAGAAGTTAAAACTTCAGCTGGATTTGTTCCACCAAGAGCCTCTAATAAACCTTTAGGTATTGTACAGGGCGTTGCTGGCCTTGATGGAAAATCTAAAGTGTATAAATTTTTGTTTTTAGTTACAATTAGTGTTCCTGCTTTTAGGGTATGAAAATGTATTTCGTTTTTGGTATAGCCTAGCTCAGAAAAGATAATATGAGCTGTTGCTAATGTGGCATGGCCACATAAATCTATTTCTAGTTCGGGGGTAAACCATCTAAGTTCAAAATCATCATTTTTTGCAACAAAAAAAGCAGTTTCTGCCAAATTGTTTTCGGCAGCTATTTTCTGCATTTCACTTGCAGTTAACCAATTTTTTAAAGGAACAACAGCAGCAGGATTGCCACCAAAAAGCTGGTTGGTAAAAGCATCTGCTTGATAGATAGGAAGTCTCATGTTTACTTTGTTTATACTTCAAAGCTAATGAGATTTATATTTTTAAATGAATTTATCTATAAAAAAAGCGAAGAAAGATTTCATCGCTTTTTTTACTAACTATACTAATAATAGGTTAGCCTTATTACACCTGCAATTTTTTTAGCCAACCTAATTACTTGTCGGGTATAGCCATATTCATTATCATACCAGGCATACAATACCACAGATTTATTGTCTCTTGATAGAATTGTGGCTGGGCCATCTACAATTGAGGCATGGCTGTTGCCAATCAAATCGCTGCTTACCAATTCATTTGATACTGAATACTCAAGTTGTTCGGACAAGTTGCCAAATAATGAGGCTTGTTTTAATGTTTCTGCAAGTTCTTCTTTAGTAGTGACTTTATGCAGTGATAAATTTAAAATGGCTAACGATACATTTGGTGTGGGTACACGAACAGCGTTTCCGGTAAGTTTTCCGCCTAAGTGAGGGATAACCTTAGCTACAGCTTTGTCTGCGCCTGTTTCTGTAATCACAAGGTTTAAGCCGGCGGCACGGCCTCTTCGGTATTTTTTATGATAATTGTCTAGTAAATTCTGGTCATTGGTATAAGAGTGTATGGTTTCGATGTGCCCTTTTTCTATGCCAAAATTTGTATCTATTACCTGTAAAACTGGTACAATTGCATTTGTGGTACATGATGCATTTGAAAAAATTTGTTCGGTTTCATAGTTAATTTCTGCATCATTTATACCTATCACAATATTTGGGATATCGCCTTTACCAGGAGCAGTTAACAATACCTTACTTACGCCACTGGCTTTTAAATGCCTTGCCAATCCTTCTCTATCACGAAAAACACCTGTATTGTCTATCACCAAAGCATCTTCAATGCCATAAGTGGTGTAATCTGGGTCTTCTGGGTTTTTTGCAACAATTAAATAAACGGTTTGTCCGTTTATGATCAATGCTTTATTTTCAAAATCTTCAATTATTGTTCCGTTAAATGGGCCGTGGATAGAGTCTGTACGTAAAAGTTCGGCACGTTTTACCAACTCTTCATCGCTGTAAGTTCTGGTTACAATTGCTCTTAAACGGAGTTGTTCGCCTTTTCCTGCTTGAACAATCAGTTCTCTCGCGGCAATTCTGCCTATTCGGCCAAAACCAAAAAGAACCACATCTTTGGGTTTAAGGTTGATTTTGTCTTTACCAATGTATGTGCCTAGTTTATTGATGATAAAACTATGCATGGTTACATTGTTATTTACATTACTTTCTTCAAGCCATTCGGTAGCCAACCGACCGATATCTATTCGAGAAGGAGCCAAGTTGGATTTTGCAATAGTAATTGCTAGCTCTAGTGTTTCGTAAACGGAAATTTCTTTTCCTGTTACTTCTTTAGCATATTGGTGATGGGCTAGAATTTCGCTGCTGCCAATATCAAATAAAGGTTTTCGAAAGAGTACAAGTTCGATAGAACGATCGAACCATAATTTGCCAACAACGTTGATGAGTTCAAGTGCTTTTTTTTCTTTTTCAATCCAGTTTTGAAACTCTGATTGATATTTGTTTAACATAAAAAAATGATTTGGTTAGAATTGGCACAAAAATAAAAAAAAGATTGAGCGATTGCCCAATCTTTTTTATGTTATTTAAATCAATTTTAATTAATTGTTTTTCTTTTGTTTATTTTTTTAAAATTTAATATTAAGATTTTTGATTTATCCCAAATAAGATTTTAAAATTTTACTACGTGAGGTATGACGCAAGCGTTGTAAAGCTTTGTCTTTAATCTGGCGAACACGTTCGCGGGTTAAGTTAAATTTTTCGCCAATTTCTTCAAGAGAAAGTGGGTGGTTTGTGCTTAAACCAAAAAACAATACAATAATTTCGCGTTCACGCTCTGTTAGCGTTGATAAAGAACGCTTGATCTCTTCAGAAAGCGATTCGTTAATTAAATTACTATCTGTATTTGGTTCGTGATTTTCTAGTACATCTAACAAAGTATTTTCTTCACCTTGTACAAATGGAGCATCCATGGATACATGTCTGCCCGAGTTGCTCAATGTGTCAGATATTTTATCAACAGTAGTTTCTAAAATGTCTGCCAATTCTTCAGGTGATGGCTCACGTTCAAATTCTTGCTCTAATTTAGAGAAAGCCTTACTGATTTTGCTTAATGAACCTACTTGGTTTAATGGCAAACGTACAATACGACTTTGCTCGGCAATGGCTTGTAAAATGGATTGACGAATCCACCATACGGCATAAGATATAAACTTAAAACCTTTAGTTTCGTCGAAACGTTTGGCTGCTTTAATCAAACCTAAATTACCTTCGTTAATTAAATCGCCTAATGTTAATCCTTGATTTTGATATTGTTTAGCTACAGAAACCACAAAACGTAAATTGGTTTTTGTTAAACGTTCAAGTGCTGCTTGGTCGCCTTCGCGGATTTTACGGGCTAATATTACTTCTTCTTCTGCGGTAATTAAATCTACTTTTCCAATCTCATGTAAGTATTTGTCTAATGACTGACTTTCGCGGTTGGTGATAGATTGGGTGATCTTGAGTTGTCTCATTTATGTTTTTATTGCGCTTTAAAATTAGATTTTCCAAAAATAGTTTTTTTGCGGAAAATCAATTGCCAAATTATTGAAAATGTGGTACTTTATGTCACATTTTTTACCTAATTCCTTCTCATCAAAAATCATTCCAAACTTTAGTTTGTCCATTTTTGTCAGTTTTTTTGATAAATAACAATTATTTATTGTAAATTAATAAATAAGTCTTGAATTGTAATAATTATTGATTTATATTTGGCAGTAAATTAATGTTAAATATGACTGGATTTAAATATAGAATACATGGTGGTGGTATAATTGCCTGGCTAAAATGGATTAAGTTATGGGTTGCTTATGGTTTCTATGCCGGGTTAATTTTCATTCCGTTTTCAATTTTTATGCAATTTGAGTCTAACCCGGTTGCTAATGTGGTTAATTTAAAAGCTAAGGCCAAGATTATTGGCCATTCTGCCTATAACCTTTTAGGGGCAAATAAAAGCGTGTTGGAAATTAAAACTGCCAATTGGTTAGATAAGCTGCTTTTTGGCGCATTAGATGATGATTTTCTTTCGTTTTTTAATTTCTCGTTTTATGTTTTAGTTCTTTTACAACTTCATTTGATTCTTAAAAAATTAGAGATCGCTAAACCATTTCATCCAATTATTGCCAAGCGTTTAAGGTGCATAGGTTTAATATTGATAGGTAGTTCATTTGTTATACTTTTACGTAGTTGGTATATGGATAGCGTTATAGTCGAATTAACAGATCATTTTTACCGATTAGACTATAAAGTTTATTTGGCACATGTTAACGAATTTAAGCTAGGGATTTTAATTTTAATTGTAGCCTATATTTATAAATATGGCTGTTATTTGCAGCAAGAAAAAGACTTAACTATTTAACCTTATATATGCCAATCATAGTAAATCTTGATGTAATGCTGGCTAAGCGAAAAATGTCCTTAACCGAACTAAGTATTAGGGTAGGGATAACCATGTCCAATTTATCTATCCTTAAAACGGGCAAAGCTAAAGCTATAAGAATCGAAACCCTAGAAGCAATTTGTAGGGTTTTGCAATGCCAGCCTGGTGATATCTTGGAGTTTAGGGTGGACTTGAGCCGAGATAGTTATGGTTTGTAAATTCTCTAATTCGTACTAACTTTTGTCTCTAAATTTCTATCAAGTTAAAAGTATCTTTTAATTTAATCCCTTTTTCAGTTTGTTGCACGGTGCAACATTCGTTGATGGGGTCGTGTTCTAGATATAAAATATATTCTTTGTTGGCGGCTTCTTCTAAAAAATCTTTTTTCTCATTTAAAGTCTGTAAAGGAAACATGTCATAAGCCATTACATAGGGTAGAGGGATATGTCCAACCGAAGGCAATAAATCGGCCATGTAAACTATGGTTTTATCCTTATACTGTATTTGTGGCAACATCATGGCGTCTGTGTGTCCAAACGCAAAGCGGATGCTAATGCCGTCGTGAAAAGCAATTCCGTCTTTTGTTTCCACAAATCTCAGTTGCCCGCTTTCTTCTATAGGTAAAATATTTTCTTTCAAAAAGGAAGCCTTTTCTCTTGCATTAGGATGTATTGCCCAGTCCCAGTGTTGCTTGTTTGTCCAATAAAAAGCATTTTTAAATGCAGGGCGAAGTTTATCGCCAATTCTTTCGATAGAACCACCACAATGGTCGAAATGAAGATGCGTTAAAAAAACATCGGTAATGTCAGCTCTGCTAAATCCAACTTTGGCCAACGATTTGTCTAATGTATCGTCTCCATGTAAGTGATAATGTCCAAAAAATTTATCATCCTGCTTGTTTCCAATTCCATTGTCTATTAAAATTAAGCGGTCTCCATCTTCAATTAATAAACAGCGCATTGCCCATGTACAGAGGTTATTTTCGTCTGCTGGATTACCTTTTTGCCAAATTGTTTTAGGGACAACGCCAAACATAGCGCCACCATCTAATTTAAAAAAACCTGTATTTATAGTATGTAGTTTCATTTTGAAAGTATTTAGATCTTAGTGTTTGGGTGTTTGAAATTGAATTAAGGGAATGATATAATTTTTGAATAAAGATAAGCTAACTGGATAAGAATTAATAAAAAAAAGTCTGCTGAAATTTTCAACAGACTTTTGTGTAAGCTATACTCAGTACTTAAGACTAATTTACAAATGTATTACTTCTCCGTAAGCATCGGCAGCAGCTTCCATAATTGCTTCGCTCATGGTAGGGTGTGGATGTACTGCTTTTATCATTTCGTGGCCTGTAGTTTCTAGTTTGCGAGCCACCACGATTTCGGCAATCATTTCTGTTACGTTGGCACCAATCATGTGTGCTCCTAGTAATTCGCCGTATTTGGCATCGAAAATTAGTTTTACAAAACCATCTTTTGCTCCACTTGCACTTGCTTTACCTGAGGCAGAGAAAGGAAATTTGCCAATTTTTAGTTCGTAACCAGCTGCTTTTGCTGCTTTTTCGGTATAACCAACAGATGCAATTTCTGGAGAACAATAAGTACAGCCCGGAATGTTGTTGTAATCTAATGGTTCGGCATGTAAGCCTGCAATTTTTTCAACACAGATAATTCCTTCGGCAGAAGCAACGTGAGCTAATGATTGTCCACCAACAATATCGCCAATGGCATAATAACCTTTAACGGTGGTATTGTAAAATTCGTCAACTACTACTTTGCCTTTTTCAGTTTTAATGCCTGTTTCTTCTAATCCAAGATTTTCGATATTGGCTACTACACCAGCTGCAGAAAGTACAATATCGCATTCTATAGTTTGCATGCCTGATGCAGTTTTTACTTGTACTTTGCAGCCTGAACCATTGGTGTCGACAGCTTCTACACTAGAAGAAGTCATGATATCGATGCCTGTTTTCTTTAAACTGCGCAACAATTGTTTAGATACATCTTCATCTTCAACCGGTACAATATTGTCCATAAATTCTACAATGGTAACTTTTGTGCCCATAGTTGCGTAAAAGTAAGCGAACTCTACACCAATAGCTCCAGAGCCTACAATAACCATAGATTTTGGTTGAGTAGGTAATACCATTGCTTGGCGATAGCCTATTACTTTTTTGCCGTCTTGTTTGAGGTTTGGTAACTCTCTAGAGCGACCGCCTGTAGCTAGAATTATGTTTTTTGCCGTAAGCTCTTTTTGTGTGCCGTCGGCTGCTTTTATTTCTACTTTGTTGCCTGGTTTTACTTTTCCAGTGCCCATGATTACGTCAATTTTATTTTTTTTCATCAAAAATTGAACGCCTTTACTCATTCCTTCAGCTACATCTCTACTGCGTTTAATTACTGCAGCAAAATCTGCAGTTGCTTCGCTGGTTTTGATACCATAGTCTGCGGCGTGGTTTATGTATTCGAATACCTGAGCACTTTTTAATAATGCTTTTGTTGGTATACAACCCCAATTAAGGCATATACCGCCTAAAGATTCGCGTTCTACAACTGCAGTTTTTAACCCCAATTGCGAAGCTCTTATTGCAGTTACATATCCACCCGGACCGCTGCCTATAACAATTAAATCGTAGTTCATATCTTAAAAAGGAATTTACTAAATGATGCTCCAAAGATAAAAAAAAATGCTTAAACCTAATTTTATGAGGTTTTTTTGTGGAAAAAAGATCTTAGATGTTGTTAATTGTTTTTCAAAATCATAGCATAACAGGCATAAATAATTGATATATTGATAGTTAGTTGTCAAAATTAGTGATTGTTAATTGTTGGTAAATTTCAGATAAGTTAATATTTATTTAACATTGTAAATAAAAATTAGAATAAAATAATTTTTACATTTGTAGCGATATTTTATTATATCGTAAAAAATAAAAACAAAAAAATAAAAAAGTATGAAAAAATCTTTACTATTTAAACTTGTAGTAATTGTTTTTGCTTTTGTAGGTTTTATCTCTGCAGCTCATGCGCAAGTAACTACAACATCATTAACAGGTACGGTAAAAGACTCGAAAGATGCTTTACCAGGTGCCAGCATTAAAGCTACACACACGCCAACCGGTACGGTTTACAGCGTAATTACAAATGCTAGTGGTCGCTATACCATTGGTAACATGCGTGTAGGAGGTCCTTACACCATCGAAGTAAGTTTTGTAGGTTACAAATCTCAAAAATTTTCGGATGTAACTTTAAAACTAGGTGAGCCTTTTGCATTAAATGTTACATTGGCAGACAACAGCTCTACTCTAGCTACTGTAAATGTAGTAGGTACAGGTACTAATTCTATCTTAAATTCTAAGAAAAGTGGTGCTAATACTGTAGTTAGCAAAGCACAAATCCAATCTTTGCCTACTATTTCTCGTAGTGTAAACGATATTACGCGTTTAACCCCACAAGCAAATGGAACTAGTATTGGTGGTGGTAACTATCGTTCGAACAATTTTTCTGTTGATGGTGCCAACTATAACAACCAGTTTGGTATTGGTTCTAACATTCCGGCTAACGGTTCTCCAATTTCTATTGATGCGTTGGAGCAAATCTCTATCAATGTAACTCCATATGATGTTCGTCAGACTGGTTTTACAGGTGGTTCTGTAAATGCGGTAACACGTTCTGGTGGAAACAAATTTTTTGGTAATGCATTTTATACCATGCGTGGTGATGACCAACAAGGTAAAAAGATTGGAGATTTCACTATCCCAACCATGCAAAAATTAGATGAGAAAAATTACGGTGCAAGTTTTGGTGGCCCAATCATTAAAGACAAATTGTTCTTTTTTGTAAACGCTGAGTTTAAAAAAACCAAAGCTCCGGGTTCTCCTAGAATTGCTGCTACTTCTGCACTTCCTTATGGCTCAATTTCTACAGTTACAAAAACTACTGCAGATTTTATGACTACTGTAAGTTCATATTTAGATGCAACTTATGGCTACAAAACAGGTGCTTTTCAAAATTTTGACAATGTGAGTAGTAATGATAAGTTATTTGCTCGTTTAGATTGGAACATTTCTAAAAACCACCGTTTCAGTATCCGTTACAACCAAGTAGAAAGTCAAAATCCGGCATCAGCTAGTACTTCTGTTTCTGGTTCTGCAGTTACTGGAACCTTATCTTACGGTAACGTTAGATCAGGTAATGCAAATAACGCTGGTTTACCTTTTGCAAATTCAAATTATTATCAAGCAGCTAATTTATATACCTCTACTGCGGAGTTAAACTCTAATTTTGGAAGTAAAATAACGAACACATTACGCTTTGCCTATTCACATCAAAACGACCCTAGAACTTCTGACAGTTCTCCTTTTCCAATGGTTGATATTTTAGATGGTACACAATCAGGTACCAGTGCAGGTAACGTATTGACTACTTTTGGTTACGAAGCCTTTACTTATGGTAACTTAAGAGACGTAAAAGGTTATACTTACAGCGACGAATTGAGCATGGCTTTAGGTAAACACAACTTAACTTTGGGTTTGCAAGCTGAATTTAGTACTACTAAAAATGGTTTCCAACGTTTTGGAACAGGATTTTATACCTTTAAATCATGGTCTGATTTTGTAAGTGGCGCACGCCCATTACAATATTCAGTAACTTATCCATTGACAGCTGATGGTTCACAAGCTTTCCCATCATTTAAATTTGCACAATACTCTGCTTATTTACAAGATGAGTTTGCAGTTTCTGACCGTTTAAAATTAACTGCAGGTATCAGATTTGAACAAGCTACTTATCCAGGTGTAAATGAAATCAAAACACACCCTTTAGTGGCTCTTCAAACGTTTGCTAATGGACAATACGTTGATACTGGTGAACTTCCTGCTGCTAAGATGACATATTCTCCACGTTTCGGTTTTAACTGGGATGTAAAAGGTGATCGCTCGTTACAAGTACGTGGTGGTACTGGTATCTTTACTGGTCGTGTTCCATTTGTATGGATTGTTTCACAATCTGGTGATGCTGGTTTATTACAGTTTACGCAAACTTATTCTGGTGCTGCAACTCCATTCTTTACTCCAAATACAGCCCCTAACCTTACTACTCCTAAAGGTGCTGCTGGTACATCAATCCCAGGTACTATCAGTGCAATGTCTAAAGATTTAAGATTCCCTCAAACTTGGAAATCTAGTTTAGGTATTGATGTGAAATTACCTTGGGGTATGGTTGGTACTTTGGAAGGTATTTATGGTAAAGATTTGTATGCTGCTACTGCTGTTAACGTAAACTTACAAAACCCAACTGTATTAAATATTGCAGGTTATCCAGACAATAGACCATTTTATGGAAGTACAACTAATTTAAGACAAGTTGTAAACTTAACTTCTGCAGGTCTTCCTTCTTCAACAGGTACTTCTGCATTAAACGTTATCAAAATGACGAATACTAAAGGTGGTTACAACTGGATGTTGACAGCTCAATTAACTAAACAATTTGCTAAAGGATTATCTGTAATGGCTGCTTATACCAAAACAGATCAACGTAACTTTGGCGATGGTAGTGGTGATCAATTGATAAATTTGTGGTCTATTCCACAAACTTCATCTAATCCAAATTCTCCTACTTTAAGTTATTCAAGTAACTTGAATCCTGATCGTGTTATTGCTTCAGTTTCTTACAAAAGAGAATACTTCGATAACTTAGCTACTTCATTCTCTTTATTTTATGAAGGTTCTCAGCAAGGAAGATTCTCATACACTTACTCAACTGACTTTAACAGAGACGGACAAGTTAACGACTTGATTTATATTCCTAGAGCAGGTGAGATGCCAGCTTCATCATTTGTTGCTATCGCAGCAAATACTTCTGGTTATAGAGCTGCTGGATATACTGCCCAAGAGCAAAGTGATTTATTCGAAGCTTACATCCAACAAGATAAGTATTTGAGTAAAAACAGAGGTTCTTATGCGCAACGTAATGGTGGTACTTCACCATGGAGAAATCAAGTAGATCTTAGATTAACTCAAGAAATCTTTAAAAATGTAAACGGTGCAAAAAATTCAGTACAATTTACTATGGATGTATTTAACTTAGGTAACTTGTTAAATAAAAATTGGGGAAATGTTAATTTTGTGAATAATTCACAAATATTGGTTCCTCAAAATGTGAGTGCTATCTCTGCAACTACTAAACCTACATTTAGAATGGCTGCTGCAAATGGTGATATCGTGAAAAGTACTTTTGGTACTTCTCAAACCATTTCATCAACCTATTATATGCAATTTGGTATCCGTTATAACTTTAACTAATATCAAATACATTTTAATTCAAAAACCTGCTAGTTTTACTAGCGGGTTTTTTTATGCAAACTCATAAGGCTTTATACAGATAATTTATGCTTTAACTATAATTAAGCATTTTTTAATGTGGTTGATTTATCTTTACAACTTACGCAAAGAAAATAGACTGCTTACCGAACGTCCTTTAGTGGTTAATCAGCGATTAGAGTTTATCGCAAGACAAAACTTATTGTCGTAACAATTAAGCCAATTTCTTTTAAATTAACATATATGGTAAAGATTTTTTTTAAAAATCAATGCATATTCATAATAATAATTTTATTATTGTAAATGTTATTGGCTTAATGCTCTGATGAAGAAATTTTTATATATCATTATCTTATTCTTTTTTACTTGTTTAACTACACAAATAAGTGCGCAGAACATTTCAAACGAGGGTTCAGATTTTTGGTTGACTTTTCCAACGCACGATCCAAGTGGGACTAGTCTTGCCAATATGAATGTATTTATCACCTCTAAAAACACTTCAGAAGTAACTGTAAGCTGTGGCACTTATAGCGATAAAAAGACTATTCCGGCAAATACTGTTGTTTCTTTTGTAGTTCCAAGGGCAAATTCCTATATTAATTATGCAGAGGGTAATGCGGTGCTTACCAATAGAGCTATTCATGCGGTTGTAACCTCCGGAAAACCAAATGTATCTGTTTATGCCCACGTTTATGCTAGTGCACGCTCTGCTGCATCCTTAATTTTGCCAACCGAAGCACTGGGGCAAAAGTATTATTCTATGAACTATACACAAGATGCCAGTGGCACGGCTAGAAATTTTTTAACACTGGTTGCTGTTGAAGACAATACCAAGCTGATTCTTCATAAAAAAAGCGGAGTTGATGTTCCGATAACGCTACCAAAAAAAGGGGATGTTTACGAGTATTTGCCTACTAACACCGAAGATTTAACGGGTACGTTTGTAGAAGTAGACCCAACTACGTCAATTTGTAAGAAATTTGCTGCCTTTTCTGGAAGTACGTCCATAATTATTGCTTGCAATGGTTCTAGAGATCCATTGTTTCAACAGCTATATACTACAAATAGTTGGGGAAAAAGCTATGGAGTTGTTCCCTTTATAGATCGTAGGCATATTTTGAGGGTATTGGCTCAAGAAGATAATACCAAAGTATATATTGACGGTATTCTTGTCACTACAATTAATAAGGGAGCGTTCTATGAAACATCTCCACTTACTAATGCTGCCATAATTAGCGCTGATAAATTAATTAGTGTGGCACAGTACTCGTTGACCCAAGGTTGTAGTGGGGTAACTGGTGGTTCCAAAAATGGTGATCCCGAAATGGTACTGCTTAATCCTACAGAGTTTAATATCAAAAATGTAACACTTTTTTCAGCCGATAGGGATAATATTTCAGAAAAATATATCAATGTTTTTATGAAAACTGCAAAGACAGCTACCTTTAAGTTAAATGGTGCTTTGCCAACCAATGGAACCTGGAGGGTTGTTACAGCAGATCCTACCTATTCATATATTCAAATTGCAGTTACCCAAGAAAGTTTAACACTTACCGCCGATGATGGTTTTAATGCCATAGCTTATGGGTTTGGAAGTGTTGAATCCTACGCCTATTCAGCGGGTACTAACTTGGCTTCCACCCAATTTTTACTTTTACAAAATAAAGTTACCAATTCAGAAACATCGGCGGCTTGTATTGGGCAAGCGGTAGATTTTAAAATGACACTGCCTTACCTTTTAACTAAAGTTATTTGGAAGTTTAGTGATGGTTCTTCAGATATTGTGGATAATAATCCCGCTTATACCCAAGCAGTAGTCAATGGTCAAACGCTTTACACTTATATTTCTCCGATAAATAGATCCTATTCTACGGCTCAAAAAATACAAGTTTCGGCGATAGCCAGCGTATCTGCAACAGCAGGAAGTTGCTTTACCAGCGATATTGAATTTGTTTTTAGTTTTGATGTAGACCCGCTCCCAACGGCCAGCTTTGAAGTTAATCTAGAAGGATGTGAAGATAAGGCGATAACATTTACCGATAAAAGCACAGCCAACGTTGCAGGTAAGGTAATTAACAAATGGCTTTGGGATTTTGGTGATGGAACCACCTCTACCCAACAAAATCCTTCGCATATGTATACAACCTATGGAAACATGAGGGTGAAATTAAGCGTTGCTGCCGAAAGCGGTTGTTATGCTGATGTTTTTACAAAAGATATCCTCATCAACCCGAAAGTTGTTTCGTCTTTTACAGTAAATCAAACTACATGTGTAAATACCAAAATTTCTTTTGTTGATCAATCTACCATTGCCTCTGGAAGTATTGTAAAATGGATTTGGGACATGGGTGATGGCAAAACAGCACTTGTAAAGACCGATAGTTCTCCTTTTTTATACGAATACGCTACCCCTGGTGCTTACACTGTTAAATTGATCGCCGAAAGCGATAAGGGTTGTGTAAGTGTTCCTTTTCAATTGCTAGTTAATGTGAGTGTATTGCCTGTAAATGCTTTTGTTTTACCAGAAAATTGTTTGAGTGATGGCCCTGCCATTTTTGTAAACACCTCTAAAAATGTAGATGGTAGCACAAATAATTTGTCGTACCAATGGGATTTTGGTGATCCGGTAAGTGGCTCCCTCAATTCGTCTACAACTCAAAATGGTAGCCATAAATACAATCTTGCAGGAACTTATCCAGTTACATTAACACTTACCAACACCAACGGCTGCGTAGTTGTTGTTAAACAAGATTTTGTAGTTAAACCTTTGCCAACAGCAGATTTTTTAGTGAATACCGAAGGCTGTGAAGACGTTTCTGTAAATTTTACCGACAAAAGTACTTCAAACGTTGCCGATCGTAAGCTTGTAAAATGGTTATGGGATTTTGGTGATGGAACCACTTCTACCCAACAAAACCCATCTCATGTGTATCAAATTTTTGGAAATATAACTGTTAAACTTACTGTAGAAACAGAAACAGGTTGTGTATCTACAACGCTTACAAAAAACATCTTGATAAATCCTAAAGTGGTTGCTCGCTTTAATGTAAATCAAAATACATGTGTAAACACAAAAATTTCTTTTGTAAATCAATCTATCATCGCCTCGGGTAGTATTGTGAAATGGGTTTGGGATATGGGCGATGGAAAACCTCTTTTAGAAAAAACTAACGGCGCTCCTTTTTTATACGAATACGATACCCCAGGTAATTATACCGTTAAGTTGGTTTCCTATAGCGATAAAGGCTGTTTTAGCAATCCTTTCGAACTGACAGTTCATGTAAGTATTTTGCCAACAAATGATTTTTTATTGCCGGATGTTTGTCTTTCAGACGGTCCTGCTGTATTTGTCAATTCTTCCAAAGATGTGGATGGGAGTACCAATAATTTAACCTATTTATGGAGTTTTGGTGATCCTGCAAGCGGAGTACTTAACACTTCTACCGCCAGAAACGGAAGTCATAAATATAACGCTCAAGGCAATTACACAGTGTCTTTAACCATAACTAATGCAAATGGTTGTGTGGTTAAGCTAGAAAAAATTTTTACGGTAAATGGTATTTTTCCAGTGGCAGGGTTTGATATCGTAAATGCGACTGGTTTGTGTAGCAATAAAAATATTTCATTGGTAAATACCTCTACCGTTGACTTTGGTACCGTAACTAAAATAGAATGGTATTTAGATGGTGTTAAACATAGTGAAGATATTAATCCATCTCCAAATAAAGTTTATGATTTTGTTTATCCGCAGTTTACCAGTCCGATGACTAAAAATTTGACTGTTAAAATGGTGGTTTACTCTGGCGGTACTTGTTCAAATACAATTACCAAAAATTTAACCTTGTTGGCAACTCCAGTAGTTAATTTTAAAACAACATCGCCTATTTGCTTGGCTGATGGTACTGCTTTTTTTGAAAATTTATCAAAAGATGTGGATGGAACGATAAACAATTTAACTTATTTATGGGGTTTTGATGATCCTACTAGCGGAGCACTAAATTCGTCTACAGCTAAAGATGGAACTCACAAATATTCCATGGCGGGTGTTTACAATATTTCGCTAACCATTACTAATGCAAATGGCTGTACGGTAAAATTAGTTCAAGCTGTTACTGTAAATGGAGCAATTCCGATAGCTGCTTTTGAAGTTCAAAATGCCAGCAGCTTGTGTAGCAATAAGGATATTTCTATAAAAAACACCTCTACTGTTGCTTTTGGAGATATTACTAAAATAGAATGGTATTTAGATGGGGTAAAATATAGTGAAGACAATAATCCTTTGCCTAATTTAGTTTATAATTTCACTTATCCACAGTTTAGTGCCCCGCTGAGTAAAAATGTATTGGTAAAATTGGTAGCTTATTCCGCTGGGGTTTGTACTAATGAAACTACTCAAAGTCTAACTGTATTGGCCTCTCCAGTAGTTAAGTTTGACGCTTTAACGCCTGTTTGCTTAAATAATGGGACGTTTCAAATGCAAGCCTCAGAAACTGGCGGTCTTGCAGGTGTAGGTTTGTATAGTGGTCCAGGAGTCACTTCGAGTGGTGTTTTTAATCCTCAATTGGCTGGTGTTGGCACACACCAAATTACCTATACCTATACAGCAGTTACCGGATGTGTGGATGTTGTAACCCAAGTTATAGAGGTTTATCCAATACCAACTGTAGATGCTGGTGAAGATTTGTTCGTATTGGTTGGGGGAGCCAAAAAGTTAAATGCAAGTGCACAAGGATTAAATGTTACTTATAAATGGACTCCAGCCACTGGGTTGGATAAAGATGATATTTTAAATCCGATGGCCAGTCCAACAGACGATATAACATATACTTTAATGGTCACTTCTAGTCAAGGTTGTACCGTATCAGACGATGTGTTTGTAAAGGTTTTGCAAAATATCGAAGCTCCAAATAGTTTTACGCCTAATGGTGATGGTATTAACGATTTGTGGAATGTTAAATATTTAGACACTTATCCAAATAGCTCAGTAGAAATTTATAACAGGAGCGGAGAACGTGTATTTTATAGTAATGGCTATGCTATTCCCTTTGATGGAAATTATAAAAATCAGTCACTCCCAGTTGGTACTTACTACTACATCATTAACCCCAACAACGGAAGGAAACGTATTACAGGAAGTTTAACTCTTATCAGGTAATTTTGAAAAAGTGCATCTCTATATTCATTTTAGCCCTACTATCACATGTGGTTTTTGCACAACAAAGGCCGCAATACACCCAATATATTTTCAATAACTACTTGTTAAACCCAGCTTTAAGTGGCATAGAAAACTATGTCGATTTTAAAGTCGGTCACAGAAAACAATGGACAGGAATTAACAATGCACCAGTAACTTCTTTTGCTGCTGCGCATTGGAATTTGGGCAGCGATTATTTGTGGAAAAACCCCTTGTCCTTACCCGAAAAAGGCGATGATCCGAGGGCGGATGATTACACCCAAAACTACACAGCTTCGCCATCTCATCATGGTATGGGTGCAATGGTAGTTTTAGATAAGGCAGGACCAATTTCTAGAACTGACTTTGATTTGACTTATGCTTATCATTTGCAATTGTCTGGAACTTGGAACATGTCGATGGGGGTTTCAGCAGGTTTTACTAACATTAAATTAGATGTAAATGCAATTACGCTCGAAAACCCTAACGATCCTGCATTGGGTAATTCGGCCATCATCAGTCAATTTAAACCCGATCTAGGCATGGGTGTTTGGTTGTATGGCGCTAATTTTTTTGCTGGCGCTTCTATCCAGCAAATTTTGCCCCAAAAACTGTCATTTACCACCAATACGCTCTATAATACAGGTAAGGAAGTTCCTCATTTTTTTGTCACTAGCGGTTATAAGTTTTACTTGTTCGAAAACATATCTGCTGTACCTTCATTTATGCTTAAATATGCCGCACCAACACCATTATCAACAGATTTAAACTTGAAACTTTCTTTCAGAGATAGGTTTTGGCTAGGTGGAAGTTATAGGAGTGATGCTACCTACGCTGCGTTGATTGGTGTAAACGTGAGCAAAATAGCCAATTTAACTTACTCTTACGATTTTCAGAAATCATCTCTAAATAAGTTAAATAGTGCCAGCCATGAAATTGTGTTAGGTTTGCAGCTTAATAATATTTATAGAGTTGCAAATACATTGAGAATGTGGTAGTTTATAGTTCTTTTCTAAGTCTGGCAACTGGAATATTCATCTGCTCGCGATACTTAGCCACCGTTCTTCGGGCTATGTTATAACCTCTTTCTTTTAAAATTTCAGTAAGTTTTTCATCGGCTAGTGGTCTTTTCTTGTTTTCATTGCCAATGCAATCTTCCAATATCTTTTTTACTTCCTTATTAGAAACTTCTTCTCCATTTTCTGTTTGTATGGCTTCAGAAAAGAAAGATTTAAGTAAAAATGTACCAAATTCGGTTTGCACATATTTTGAGTTTGCAACCCTAGAAACGGTAGAAATATCCATTCCAATTTTGTCTGCAATATCCTTTAAAATCATTGGTCGCATCTTGCGTTCGTCGGCAGTTAATAGATATTCGTATTGGTAATGCATAATTGCATTCATGGTTTTAAGTAAGGTTTGTTGCCTTTGTTTAATCGCGTCTATAAACCATTTTGCCGAATCAAGTTTTTGTTTCACAAATTGGACCGCTTCTTTCATTTTTTTGTCTTTTTGAGCAGCTTTGTCGTAATGCTCAAACATTTCTATGTAAGAGCGACTCACTCTAAGTTCGGGTGCATTTTTAGAATTTAACGTCAAAATTAACACGCCATCTTCATTGCTTACATGGAAATCTGGGATAATTTGTAGTTGCTTCGTTGTTACCTGATTTGAATCTCCTGGTTTAGGATTTAAACGAACAATTTCGGCTATAACATCTTTTAATTCTTCGCTACTTAATCCTACAGATTTTTCAAGTTTATCGTAATGCTTTTTGGTAAATTCATCGAGGTGATGCTCAACAATAGCAATAGCTTTTCTTATAATAGGATTACTGAGTTCTTTTTTGCGGAGTTGTAAGATTAAACATTCTTGCAAATTTCTAGCAGCAATACCCGCAGGATCAAAACCTTGAATAACCTCTAGAATTTGTAAAACTTCTTCTTCTTCTACAAGCACGTTTTGCGAAAAGGCCAAATCGTCAATCATAGAGGTGATAGGTCTGCGCAGATAGCCGTCATCGTCCAAACTTCCAATAATTTGTTTACCAATGATAAAGTCTATATCCGAAAGTGGTATTAAATCTAATTGCGCTTGTAAGCTTTCAAAAAATGTACTTTCAATAGCTATTGGAGTTTCTTTTTTGTCTTCATCGTCATCACTATTACTAAAAGAGGTACTATAATCGTTTGTATTGTCGTCTTGTAAATAGTCTTCTACATTAAATTCGTCGCTGGTATCTGTTTTTGACTCTTGGTCAAAATCTTCACCATCATTTAAATCGTCATATTCGTTTTTTGGCTCATCAGCAACCATCAAACTCATATCTTCTAGCGCTGGGTTCTCTTCTAACTCTTCTTTAATGCGTGTATCTAAAGCAACGGTAGGTACTTGCAATAATTTTATAAATTGTATTTGCTGTGGAGAGAGTTTCTGTAATAATTTTTGTTGGAGATGTTGTTTTAACATACTTTGTAGAAGGATAATTGTGCTCAAAAATAAGCATTTGGTTTGCAAATGGACAACAAATCAATCTATTCTTTTTAAAAGTTTATAATGAGGTTAATTTTTAGCTTTATTTATTTAGTTTTTTTAATTTAGATAAATTATTAATGAATTTAAACGATGGGTTTTATAAAAGAATTTAAAGATTTTGCTGTTAAAGGCAATGTAATTGATTTGGCAGTGGGTGTGATTATAGGTGGCGCTTTCGGAAAAATAGTAAGCTCACTTGTTGAAGATATTATTACACCAGCTTTGTTAGGGCCAGCTTTAAAGGCAGCTGGATTAGCCGATTTAAGTAAACTTACGCTTACTGGTACAGCTATTAAATATGGAAGTTTTGTGTCTCAGGTACTTTCTTTTCTGATTGTTGCTTTTATTTTATTTTTGATGATAAGAATTTTAAATGGCGCCAAGAAAAAACAAGAAAAAGAAACGGTGATAGTTTCGCCTCCAACTCAAGAGCAAATATTGCTTACAGAAATTAGAGATTTACTTAAAAAACAGAACAAAAAGCCCCTGTCTTGAGGCGCATTATGTTAAAAAGTACGTTTAATTTTAGGATCAGTAATAATAATGTAATCGCCTAAAGTGTTGTATTTTTCCCAGACAGGATTATCGAAATCAGTGGCAGAAAAAGAAGATATATTTAAAATTTTCAATTTCGGCGCATATCTTGTCAGTTTGGCCAGGGTTCCTAATTTTTCATCACTATGGAAACGACCATTTACCTGGAAAATTTTTTTGGTTTTATTTTTTTTGAAGAATTGAGCCATAGACCATGCCATTGTTGCATCCCAAAAATTTTGTGATTGGAACACTTTCATTCCGCCCATGTTATGCCCACCTAAGGTTTCTATAAATTTTTCGTAATATCTACCGCCTGCTGTATCTATAGGTAGGGGAGGAAGGAATAGTTTAGAACTGGATGGCAACTTATCTAATATCGTTAATCCTTCTCTAGTTACTGCATTACTGTAACGTGCTGCGGCGTTTGCGCCAATAACGGCTATTTTATTTTGCTTCGCAAACTCTACCATTGGTTTATAATCTTTGTAGTTGTTCCAAGCTCGTGCTTCTTTTATAAAATTTTTTTCAGAGATAATTCCACTCAGGTATTCGTCTAGGATGGGTTGCACATCGGTGTGAAACATTTCCATTGATAACGCAATTTTATCGGGATAAGCATTCGCAATTTTTTTAAAAAGAGTTGCTTCTAAGTAATGGCCGATAGAATCATTATGTTCTTCCCCAAAAAATAAAACATCTGCTTGTCTAAAATCATTTACAATATGATCAGTAGTAATTAAAGCTTTCTTTTTTACATCATATATTTTATAATGCTGAGAAATTTCTTGACAAATGCCACTAAAGGGCAACAGCATTGCAAAAGCGACAATCAATTTTTTCATGTTTTTAGCAGTTTATTTTTAATTACCAATTTAGGTTAAAAGTAATAATTTTACCTTATTATTTGTACATTTAGATAGGTTAATCGTTTTTAATTTATTTTTCTTGAAATAAAAGAAGATCATGCTTGCATTTGTAGATTAATCACATTATATTTGCACCTCTTATTTAAAAACTCTAGTTAAGATATTATACAGTTATGAAAAGAACATTCCAACCTTCGCAAAGAAAGAGAAGAAATAAGCATGGCTTCCGCGAAAGAATGGCTACAGCAAACGGTAGAAGAGTATTAGCATCTCGCCGTGCAAAAGGAAGAAAAAGATTATCAGTTTCTGACGAGCGTCGTCATAAAGCATAATTTTTGATTGCTGCCTAATTTTAGGTTTTAGCAGATCATTTATTCTGCACAAATGCAATCAATAATGAACACATTTAAAAAAGAAGAACGATTATGTAGCAAGAAAAATTTAGACTTGCTATTTAAAAATGGTTCTTCTTTTTTGTTATATCCTTTCCGCGTTACCCATCTCTTCGTAGCCGAGCTACACCAGTATCCTGTTCAGGTGGTTGTTAATGTAGCTAAAAAGCGCTTTAAACGTGCTGTAGATAGAAATCTAATTAAAAGAAGAACCAAAGAAGCCTATCGTACACAAAAACAAGAATTGCTTTATTCAGCCTTAACAGATTGCGATGAATTGTTGCTACTTTCCGTACAATATATTGGCAACGACATCAGCGATTACGCAGTTTTTGAAAAAAAGATGTCGCTCGTATTTAAAAAAATAGCTCCATTAATTATCGCCGAAAGGCAAAACAAAAACAATTAGATAATTTAGATGTCATTGATTAAATCCTTCTTTTCATGGTTGTTTTTGGGTATCATAAAGTTGTACCAATTGCTATTGTCGCCATTACTTGGTGCAAGTTGTAGATTTACGCCAACTTGTTCGCAATATGGGGTAGAGGCCATTAAAAAGCACGGGCCTTTTAAGGGTGGATGGCTTACTTTAAAAAGAATTGGCAGTTGTCATCCTTGGGGCAAACATGGGCACGATCCAGTTCCATAAAAAGTTTGGCGTTAAAAGTGAATTTAACTTTTAACTTTGCGCTATTAACCTTCGATTTTAAATGGCTACTATACTTCAAATTGAAACTGCTACACAAGTTTGTTCTGTTGCGCTATCGCTAAATGGCGAAACCATTGCTTTTAAAGAGCAAATGGCTCCTAATATTCATGCTGCCAGCTTAACTCTTTTTATAACGGAGGTGATGCAAAATGCCCGACTTAATTATGCAGATTTAGATGCCATTGCCATAAGCAAAGGGCCCGGGTCTTACACTGGCTTAAGAATTGGCGTATCAACGGCCAAAGGTTTGTGTTTTGCATTAGATAAACCACTTATAGGTATTAACACCCTGGAAATGATGGCCAATGGTTTTTTTAAAGCGCAGCCTGATTACAAAGGTCTAGTTTGTGCCATGATTGATGCCCGTAGGATGGAAGTTTTTACGGCTGTTTACAATCAAAATTTAAAGGAAGAAGTAGCTGTAAATGCCAAAATAATAGACGAACAAAGTTTTTTGGAGCAACTAAGCAATAATGAGTTGACGTTTATAGGCGATGGGGCTTTAAAATGCGAATCAGTGATTGTAAATCCAAATGCAAAATTTAGTGATCAAAATTACAATTCGTCAATTTGCATGAGTAATTTGGCTTATGAGGCTTTTTTAGCAAAAAAATTTGAAGATGTTGCCTACTTTGAGCCTTTTTACTTAAAAGATTTTGTTTTTACTACGCCGAAAGCAAAAGTCTAAAATCTAAAAGCATTAAATAAACTTCTGAAAAATCCTTTATAATTTTTATTGCCCTTTACCCCAGGCATGCTACTCAAATTTTGAGGGTGCTCTACTTTTTTTCCTACTTTAATACCAATACCCATATAAAAAGATGCACCGATATGCCCTGCGCCAACGCTCGCATTAGCTTGCGTGATCCCTTTAATTAATGAAGTTGTTTTGGTAAGGTCATCTGTACCTAAGAAAAATTCGAAATTTGGGGTTTGATACATTCCTTGTACACCTACCATTAAAAAGTTGCTAAAGTTGTAGGTTGGAGTTACACTCGCAGAAAATGCGTTGAGTTTAAAGGTATTTACCCAAGCTACATCTCCACCTTTGTGAAACAAATTTTTTGACACAATAAGACTCGGCTTATAAAAATTAAATGTTCTTGAAACTAAGAAGTCGGCTTTTGCATTTGTTGGCGTAATAAAATTTTGTTGACTTTCTGTGTTGGTAATATTGGCTGTTATTTCATCTGTAATTTCGGTATTGCTTTTTGAGCTGATATTGTCAACTGTTACATTAAACCCATAGTTTGCAACGTGAGCAGTTTTTCTCCAATTGATAAAGCCTAAATCTTTGATGTTGGCCATAATGAAATATCCAGATTTGGAGTTGTATGTTGTTCCAAAACTAACAGAAAAACCAGGGTTTTTAAATGTTGGTGAAAATGTACTGTTATCTACCTCGCTATCCTTAATAAAACTAGCTTTGTAAGAGCCATTTATGCTAGCGCTTATTCTGTCATTGGTTTCATCTATCAATAAGTTCGAATTGTTAATGGCTGCCGAATTATAAGTAATACCACTTAATGCACTAAGTTTAAGTCCAAAAGCTAATCTTTTGTTTAAATTTTCTCTTATGCTGATACTAAATTGATGATAATTTTGTTGATAGGCATTGTTGTTCAAAGCATTATTGTAAGGTTGGTCGCTAAAGTGTTTGTAATTTTGAAGAATGCCTAATGTTTCGTTGGTATAATTGGCCTGTACATCCGAACGAAGTTGCCATGCTAATCCAATTTCTTGGTTGTATTTATATGAACTAAATATTCTTAGGGTAAGTAAATAAATATTGGAGTTAATATTTAAAGTATTTACTCCACCCTTACCTAAAGGTAAAAGACTAGAATCATAAATACCTTCGTTAATAATTTTTCTAATTAAATTATTTGCGCTGCCATTGTTTGACGCATTTAGCGTGAAATTTGGCAACAAAAAATTTGAAGCAAATTTCCTAGAGCTGTCAAGGGTAAATGCTTTAACTGAAGGATTTTCAAAAGCATCGTATAATGTTTTTGTATTGAAAAGCGAATATTGCTGCGCTTTGGCAATGCTAAACAAGAAACATACAGAAATCGTTAAAAATAGTTTTTTTATCATTAATTATTTACTGAGGCTATCAAATTGGTTTGGTTTTTCTAAAGAATTAGTAAGCAGAAAGTTAGTCAAAAATTTTCCGTTTTCCCCAGAAAGTTGATAAATAAATGAACTAAATTTATTAAAACCTGCTTTAGAATGGTAGTGGGTGTAATAAGTGGGCTTTAAATTTTTACCAAAAATAGAATTTGAGTTGCGGTTATTTACATAAAAAGAAATGGTTGCCGTTGGTGATAACTGGTTTTTGAGGTCTATATAATTTTCGTCGTTAATAAGTAGTTTATTGTTTTGGTACTCGTTTATAAATACCTGAATGCTGCTTGCATTGTTTGCCATGATCAAATAATTGTCCATGATCACATAAAATGGCTTTTCGAATTTTTTTAAAGGCTCTCCAAAAAAGTAATAAGGAATTTTATCTTCTTTAAAAATTCTAATCGGCTCTGCATATTCAGTACTTAAATCTAGCAAAAGCTGATGTACTTTGTCGCCGTTTGTCAATGCCAAGGCAGCAATTTTTTCGCCACTTTTTAGCTGAAAGCTAACAAATTGATTTTTAAAATAGGCCGTAAATATTTTGTTTAAATCCAAGCCATAGCCCTGCTGTATTTTAGTAATGTTTTGCTCAATTTCGGCAGCTTCATTAGCTCTTAGTTTATCAAGCGCTTTGCGCCAGCTTACATAGTTCTTAACTGTAAATAAGGTGTAGTTAGCTGTTTTTTCGGGTAAAATGGCATCAATGAAAATCTTCTGCTCGGTAATGTTCGAAAACAAGTTGTAATAATTGTTTTTCTTGATTTCGGTAGTTCCAGTAAATAGAATTCTGTCTTTGCTAAAGTTATAATTGAGTGTTGCAAAGGCGTCTTGTTGGTCAAACACACTCAATTCTCCACTTAAATTGGTGGTTAGTATATTTTTTAATAAACTAGGAACAGTATTAAAATCAACAAATAAGTTGGCTAGGCTGTTTTTAGTGTACAAACTATTCTCTTTTATATAATTTACAAAATTTTGGTTACTGGTATTTTTAGATTTCAATCCGTTATAAATAGCATTTTCTGTGTTTGAAATTAAAATGAGGTTATCCTTAACCGATAAAAAACAAGCGGTCGAATCGTTCAATTGAAGTTGATACAATTTACCTTTCCCTTTTAGCTTATTCTTCATATTTTTTATCGCTATTTGTAAGTCTACGGTGGTTTTAGCCTGTGTACTAATTAAAAAATCAATGGTGTTGTTTTGTCCAGCCAACAAGCTGATGTAAACTTTTTGCCCATCAATTTCGTTGTATATATTCGGCAATTGCGCTAAATTTTCTTTGATAGCCCTCAGTTCATTTGACTTTTGTTTTCCTAAAATTTGGTCAAACAAATCTTGACCATTTAATATTTCGTAGAAACTTTTTTCGTTATCAAAACTGAAAACAATTGCTCCATTAGCGGTTGCAGCATTTATCGATAAATTATTAGCGGTAGCTTTTGTATTCAAATTAGAAAAATACAAATAGGACATGGCTAGGGTTGAGCCAATAAGAATAATAAGGGTGATATAAATTTTTTTCATTTCTATACACTACAAATTTAATTTAATTTTGCTATTAAGCAGATTGTAAAGGCATTTTATTAATTTAGCGTCAAATAAAGCCATTGGCCATGAATAAACGAATTATACTTATAGCGACAATGTTTGGTGCCTTAGCCGTGATTTTAGGTGCTTTTGGTGCACATAGTTTAAAAGCGCAAATAAGTACTTCTGCTTTAGCCATTTGGCAAAAAGGGATAGAATACCAATTTTATCACACTTTTGCCCTGCTTTATCTCTCAAATATTGTACGTTATAAAAGCAAATTGATTTCGCTTTCCTTCGTATTTTTTTCTTTAGGGATTGTACTTTTTTCTGGCTCGCTGTATATTTTAGCGCTAAAAGATGCGTTTAATTTACCAATGGCTGGATATGTAGGCCCAATTACACCTATTGGCGGACTTTTCTTTATACTTGGTTGGATTTTTCTTTTCTTGGCCGCTATGAAACATAAATAATGCAATTTGCAACTCCTACCGTTTTTGAAGAAAGAGAAACCCTCTTTGTTGAGGTTGTTTTGCCTTTGTCGTTGGCCATAAATTACACTTATAGAGTTCCTTTTGAACTAACAGAAAGCATCGCCGTTGGAAAAAGAGTGGTGGTTCAATTTGGTAAACATAAAATTTATACCGCGCTTATTAAAAATATTAGCAAACAGCCACCTTCTTTGTACGAAGCTAAATATCTTATCGATGTAGTAGACGATTTTCCGGTGCTTACCGAAAAACAGTTTAAATTTTGGGATTGGATCACTGCTTACTATTTATGTAATGAAGGTGATGTAATGGCCGCTGCTTTGCCAGCCGCTTTAAAA
>CANHHZ010000004.1 GCA_947460275.1 Sphingobacteriaceae bacterium
GATATACCTGTTTCTAGGGAAAGTAAAATTTCGGCTTTTAGAGCTTTCAAAAAAGCAGGTGAGAATTTAGCTCAGGGCATGAGTCTCATTATTTTTCCTGAAGGCAAAATTGCCGATCAATTTCCTCCGGTATTACACCCTTTTAAAAATGGTCCTTTTAGGTTGGCTATAGAAAAACAAATTCCTATTGTGCCAGTAAGTATAAATGTTTGGCATTTGATGTGGGATGATGGTTCTAGATATGGAACCCAGCCAGGAATAGGTTATGCAATAGTTCATGAACCTATTTCAACAAGCTCTTTAGCTTTGGATAATACGGATGATTTAAAAGAAATTGTTTTTGATATAATTAACCAAAAACTCTTGAAATGAAAATAATAAACTACACAGTACATCAAACTGCCGATTTAGCTGATATTGCTATTTCTAAACACGAGGTTGATCGCTCAACGTCAGCAATGAGTAAAATGCTTATGTTTACGGAAAAGTTCCATGAGCTTGATACGAATTGGATAAAACCATTGGTGTATAAGAACGAATGATGTAACGTTTAGGAAGAATATGTGGCTGTACAAGAAATTATCATGGTCGATGGATTGAAAAATTCAGCAATACCTAACGAACAATTTTTTGTTACCAAAATAACAGAAAAAACAATCGAGTTGTAACATTAGCTACGTAAACTTGGTCTAAAAAAGAAAACAATGGAAAAAGCACTCATTACCATCAACGATATTGGCCGTAAATATGTCATCGGTTCTGAAGTTATACACGCTTTAAAATCGGTAAGTTTAATTATTCAAAAAGGAGAATTTGTAGCTTTAATGGGTCCTTCAGGCTCTGGTAAATCAACTTTGATGAATATCTTAGGTTGCTTAGACACCCCAACAAAAGGAGAGTATATTTTAAATGGTATCAATGTAAGTCAAATGACAGACAATGAGTTGGCTGAAGTACGCAATCAGGAAATTGGCTTTGTATTTCAAACTTTCAATTTATTGCCTCGTTCTACTTCGTTAGATAATGTTGCTTTACCCTTAATTTATGCTGGTGCAAATAAAAAGGAGCGAGACGAGCGTGCAAAAAAAGCCCTCGAAAACGTAGGTTTAGGAAATAGAATAACACATAAACCTAATGAACTTTCTGGGGGTCAGCGTCAGCGTGTTGCAGTTGCTAGAGCACTCATCAATAATCCTTCTATCATTTTAGCCGATGAACCTACTGGTAATTTGGATACTAAAACATCAATAGAAATTATGGGATTATTAGAAGAGATACATCGGAAGGGCAATACCATAATTTTGGTTACCCACGAAGAAGATATTGCGCAACATGCGCACAGAATTGTGCGAATGCGTGATGGATTGATAGAAAAAGACTACTTAAATACAGAAATAAAAACTGTTTCCCCTCGACTTACAGATTTAAAAGATTAAAGCGTAGCATTTGAGCATATTAATTTATTTTACTTTACCGCTCATCAAATTCGTGACAAGTATAACATGAAAATTTACACTAAAACAGGCGACAAAGGCGAAACTTCGCTAATAGGTGGTACAAAGGTTCCTAAATATCATTTGCGTATTGAGGCCTATGGAACTACAGATGAGCTAAATTCCTATATTGGCTTAATTATGTGTCAATCTATTGAAAATCATCATCAACAAATGTTGAAGGAGATACAAGATAGATTATTTACAATTGGTTCTTCTTTGGCCTCTGATCCTGAGCGTTCGAAAATGAAAATACCAGATTTGTTAACAGATGACATTTTGCTTTTGGAAACAGAAATCGATAAAATGAATGAAAATCTTCCAGAATTAAAGCATTTTATTTTACCAGGTGGAAATACAACGGTATCGTTTTGTCATTTGGCAAGGTGCGTTTGTCGAAGAGCAGAAAGAATGGTTGTTCATTTAGCGTCAGAAAGTTTTGTTGATGATAAAATTCCTATTTATTTGAACCGTTTGAGCGATTATTTATTTGTTTTAGCCAGAAAAATTAATGCTGATGCAAACACAGCCGAAAATATTTGGATACCTAGAATTTAAATAGTTTAAAAAAATATTTGTTTTGCTTGTTTTTTTTAACATACTTTTGCGTTTTAAGAATTTAGAAGAATTAATTTTAAGAATATGTATTGGACATTAGAATTAGCATCGCACTTGGAAGACGCTCCTTGGCCTGCAACAAAAGACGAATTAATTGATTATGGTATTCGTTCTGGAGCACCTGTAGAGGTGATAGAAAATTTACAAGCATTAGAGGATGATGGCGAGCCTTATGAAACGATAGAAGAAATCTGGCCAGATTACCCTACTAAAGACGATTTCTTTTTTAATGAAGACGAGTACTAAAAAAGTCTTTTAGCAAATTGCCTCCAAAAAGTTTTAAACTATTTGGAGGCATTTTTATTTTTCAGAACAATTTTGTTAAATGTTTGTTTTAAGGTTAATTCAATCTTATATCAAATCATTTAATTTTAATAAAATGGGAAATTTACTTTATGTAATTGCAATTATTTTAGTACTTATTTGGGCAATAAGTTTTTTAGGAGGGTATTATACCGGTGGAATTATACACGTTTTATTGGTAATTGCAATTGTTGCAATATTATTGAGAGTGATAAGAGGTGCAGCATAACGTTTGCTATACTTTTTACAACGAAGAGTTAAAAATTGATTATTCAATCAATAATTTGGCCAAGGTTAAGTCTTCTGGATAAGTGATTTTGATGTTGTTTCTTTCTCCCTCAAATAAGTGAATTTGTATTCCATTTTTTTCTACCACACTTGCATCATCTGTAAATTCGACGCTGTAGGGTTGTTGATAAGCTTTTTTAAGTTGAATACTTTCAAATGTTTGTGGGGTTTGTACCAACACAACTTTTTCACGATCAATAACTTTACTGTTGTTTTTATTTAGTTTTCTTACAGTCTCGGAAGGTTTTATATAGGGTATCGCATTTCCTTTATCTTCGGCAATATCAAATGCTTTTGTGATTAATTGAGTAGAAACCAATGGTCTTACTGCATCATGTATGGCTACAATAGCGTTTTCTTTGATGACTTTCAAACCATTTCTAACAGAGTGAAATCTTTGCTCACCCCCAGTAACAAGTAAATGAGGAATCTCAAAATTATATTTGATGCACAACTCCTTCCAATACTCGTGTAAATCGGCGTGAAGCACTAAAATAATTTTAGGGAGATATGCACAATTTGAAAACTTTTCAATAGTGTGCATCAAAATAGGTTTATTTTTTAGCAATAAAAATTGTTTCGGTAAGACGCTATCCATTCTCTTACCAGATCCGCCACCAACAATTATTGCATAGTATTTCATGTTAGATAATGTATTTAGTATAAATTGTTTAGGCTCACGATCCTAAACAATTTATACTATTGCTAAGTACTTAAATAATCAACATTGCGTCGCCATAACTATAAAAGCGATATTTTTCTTTTACAGCTACTTCATAAGCATTCATTACGTTTTCATACCCACCAAATGCACTCACCATCATCAATAGCGTAGATTCTGGGGTGTGAAAATTAGTAATCATACTGTTGGCAATACTAAACTCATAAGGAGGGAATATGAATTTACTTGTCCAGTCATTAGCTGGTTTTAATCTTCTGCCAGAGGACACAGCAGACTCTATAGAGCGCATAGAGGTTGTACCTACAGCACAAACACGTCTTTTTTCATCAATAGCTTTATTGACAATGTTTACTGCGTTTTGATCGATGATAAACTGCTCAGAATCCATTTTGTGTTTAGTTAAGTCCTCAACTTCCACAGCTCTAAAAGTTCCAAGTCCTATATGCAAAGTTACTTCAGCAAACTCTATGCCTTTAAGTTCTAAGCGTTTCATTAATTCACGACTGAAGTGTAGTCCTGCAGTAGGTGCTGCAACGGCACCTTCGTGTTTAGCAAATATGGTTTGATAACGTTCTTTATCGTTTTCTGTAGCCTTACGTTTAATGTACTTAGGTAGTGGTGTTTCGCCTAAAATTTCTACATTTCTTCTAAATTCTTCATCCGTTCCATCAAATAAGAAGCGAATGGTACGACCGCGTGATGTAGTATTGTCTACCACCTCGGCTACCAACAAATCATTATCGCCAAAGTAAAGTTTATTTCCAACACGTATTTTTCGTGCCGGATCTACTAAAACATCCCAAAGTCTAAGTTCTTTGTTCAATTCACGCAGTAAGAAGACTTCTATAGTTGCACCTGTTTTTTCTTTATTTCCATATAAACGTGCTGGAAAAACTTTGGTGTTGTTAAGAATCATTACATCCTTGTCATCGAAATAATTTAAAACATCCTTAAATATTTTATGCTCAATTTTGCCACTATCTTTATGCAAAACCATTAATCGTGCTTCGTCTCTTTGCTCTGCGGGGTCATTCGCCAACAGCGAATCAGGTAAATTGAATTTAAATTGAGATAACTTCATGTTTTTTGATGTTCTAAATTAGGGCGCAAATTTACTAAAATAATATAACATATTTTGTTTTTTACTGGCCTTCTAATTAAATATTATGATAACATGATATAAGCGCAATATTTTTATTTTAAATCTGCTTCTCTGAAAATAAAAATCAGCAAAAATTAATTATATTTTTAAATATTGAATTTTTGTAACCTTTTTAGCTTATTTTGGTCTAAGTTTTATGATTGTATTTAGACTTATAGGTGAAAGTTTCAGGTTTGCCTGGGATGCACTCCGACAAAATAAACTCAGAACAGCCCTTTCTTTATTGGGGATTACCATTGGTATTTTTATCATTATTGCTGTTTTTACGGGGGTTGACACTATGCGTAACAAAATTCAAAGTAGTGTAGATAAATTGGGTTCTAACACTCTTTTTGTACAAAAATGGCCATGGATTTTTGATAGCAACTTTCCTTGGTGGAAATACATCAATCGTCCGCAACCTTCATTAAGAGATTACACGAACTTAAAAAATCGTTTAGAATCTGTTGATGGCATTTGTTTTGAAGCTTCGGCTAGCAATCGTACCATCAAATACCGGAGTAGCTCAGTTGAAGGAGCGAGTTTAAATGCAGCTACTCAAGAATATGACAAGACTTGGAGTTTAGAATTCCAAGATGGAAGATATTTTACAGACAACGAAGGTAAATCGGGTTCGCCTGTATGTATTTTAGGTGCTGATATTGCCGATGGGTTATTTTCTGGAGACAATCCGTTAGGTAAGCAAATAAAAGTTATGGGCAGAAGGGTTACTGTGGTAGGTATTTTTAAGAAAGAGGGAGAAGATATGATGGGGATGTCTCAAGATAAAAATGTGCTTATTCCTTTAAATTTGGCCAAAGGGATGTTTGATATCGAAGACGAAAGATATGGGCCACAAGTTACGGTAAGAGGCAAAGATAATGTAACTTTAGAAGAGGTTGAAAGTGAACTTAAAGGTCAGATGCGCTCTACCAGAAGGTTAAAGCCTGGCGAAGAAGATAATTTTTCGTTAAATAAAACAACGATGTTATCTAATCAGTTAGATATTATGTTTGGTGTAATTAAAGTTGCTGGCTGGATAATAGGGGGCTTTTCTATATTAGTAGGTGGTTTTGGTATTGCTAATATTATGTTTGTATCTGTAAAAGAACGTACAAATATAATTGGTATTCAAAAATCGTTGGGTGCCAAAAATTACTTTATTTTACTTCAATTTATATTCGAATCGGTTGCGCTTTGCATTATGGGTGGCTTGCTAGGCCTTGGTTTGGTTTATATAATTACGCTTATCATTACTTATGGCGCAGATGTTGAAGTTGTTTTATACTTTAGCAACATTGCATTAGGGATTGGTGTTTCTGTGGTTATAGGCTTAATTTCTGGTTTTTGGCCAGCTTATGCAGCCTCTAAATTAGATCCTGTAGAAGCGATTAGATCTTAATCCCTCGCATTATTATTTGCGGATCAATCCTATCAAATGGATGGTTGGTATATGTTGGGAAAGCACTAATAACTTAGGATTAAAAAATTAAAATACGAAAAGAATAGACTTTAAAATAATTAAAAAGCCTTGCAGAGGTTAATTCTGCAAGGCTTTTTGGTATTTTTTTAATTTATTTTATTGTAGTAAAGCCAATGCTGTTGAGATTTGCTTTACGGCTAATATTAGTTTGTCCTCGGCAGCAGCATACGAGATCCGGATACAATTTTCATTGCCAAAAGCTTCGCCGGTTACCAAGGATACGTTAGCTTCATTCAATAAGTACAAACACAAGTCTTCTGCATTGTTAATTATTTTTCCGTTGAACGATTTACCAAAATAATGCTTTACCTCTGGGAAGAAATAGAAAGCACCGTCTGGTAGATTTACTTTAACATTTGGAATTTCTTTTAATAAACCATACACTAAATCTCTACGCTTTCTAAACTCTTCACGCATGCTTAAAACAGTACTCAAATCAGCTTGGTAGGCTGCTAATGCAGCACGTTGAGCAATAGAAGACGTTCCAGAGGTAATTTGGCCTTGCATTTTATCGCAAGCGGCAGCGATTTCTTTACTGGCAGCCATATAACCAACTCTCCATCCAGTCATTGCGTAAGATTTGGAAAAACCATTAATCAAAATTACTCTTTCCTTAATGCTGCCAAAAGAAGCTATAGATGCGTGTTGGTCAACAAAATTAATATGTTCGTAAATTTCATCAGATATAATATAAACATTAGGATGCTTTTCAAAAACGGTTATCAAGTCGGCAAGTTCTTGTTTACTATATACAGAACCAGTAGGGTTGCATGGGGAGGAAAACATAAATAATTTTGTTTTCGGCGTAATGGCTTCTTCTAATTGATTAGCTGTAATTTTAAAATTTTGTTCAACAGTAGAATTTATAAATACTGTTTTTCCTTCTGCCAATTTAATCATTTCTGAATAAGAAACCCAATATGGAGTGGGTACGATAACTTCGTCACCTGGATCTACTAAGCACATTACTGCATTGGCTAAGCTTTGTTTTGCTCCTGTAGAAACAACAATTTGATCGATGCTGTAAGTAAGCCCATTTTCATTTTGTAATTTATCTGTTATGGCTTTACGTAAATCAGGGTAGCCTGAAACAGGGGTATAGTAGGAGAAATTTTCGTCAATGGCTTTTTTTGCGGCCTCTTTTACATGATCTGGTGTGTAAAAATCCGGTTCTCCGAAACTTAAATTAATTACATCAACACCTTTTGCAGCTAATTCTCTACCTAATTTAGCCATTTTAATGGTCTGAGATTCGGAAAGGTTGCTAATTCTTTTTGATAAAAACGTCATAATTCGCATGTAAGATAACAAATATAAAAACCTAATGTAATTTAAACTAAAAAAAAAGACTTTTTGTTGAAATTTAATCGTTTAAGTGTATTTTTGACTTTAATTTTTTCAAATTGCAGCCAAAAAAAATTGCTATTCTCGTTTCACTGTGTGTGAGTGTTGTTTTGATGTTGGCTAAATTTTTAGCTTATTTTTTAACAAACTCAAATGCTATACTTACCGACGCGGCCGAAAGTATTGTAAATGTAATTGCAACCTCTTTTGCATTTTACAGCATTTATTTAAGCACGCAACCCAAAGATGAAAATCATCCCTATGGGCATGGTAAAGTAGAATTTTTTTCAGCTTTTATAGAAGGTGTGCTCATTGCTCTCGCTGGTCTCATTATAGTTTTTAAAGCCGGTTACGATTTAATTTATCCAAATGAAATTAAACAACTCTATATCGGTGCAATAATTATTGGTGCTACTGGTCTTATCAATTCAATTGTAGGCTTTTATCTCATTGATACGGGTAAAAAAAACAACTCTCTAACTTTGGAAGCCGATGGTAAGCATTTACTTGTTGATGCTGTAAGTAGCGCTGCTTTGGTTTTAGGAGTAATTTTGATAGCAATAACACATATTTATTGGCTCGACGGGGTAATTTCAATAGCTCTTGGTTTGTATGTAATTTTTAATGGTTATAAGCTGACCCGAAAATCGGTTGGAGGTTTGATGGATGAAAGTAATTTAGAATTGGTAGAACATATTGTACAGATTTTACAAAAAAACAGACAAGACAGCTGGATTGATATTCATAATTTGAGAGCCCAACAATATGGAGCCGATTTACACGTGGATTGCCATGTTACTTTACCTTATTATTTTGATTTAACTACCGTTCATCATGAAATTTCTAATATTGATCAATTGATTAATACAACTGGTTCTTACCAAACAGAATTATTTATACATGCTGATCCTTGTTTACCGGCGTGTTGTGGATATTGTAAGGTGAAAAATTGTGGCGTAAGACAAGAAGAATTTAAAGTTGAAATTGCATGGAACATGGAAAATGTTACTAAAAATCAGAAGCATTTCATAGGATGAGTAGTTTTAATATAAGGGTTTACGGCCTTCTTATTAACGATAAAAATGAAATTTTGTTGAGTGATGAGCAAAATGAAGGTTTAAGATTCACTAAGTTTCCTGGAGGTGGCTTAGAGTTCGGCGAGGGACTTATTGATGCACTTAAGCGCGAATTTATTGAAGAATGTGATGTAGAAATTGAGGTTATTCGCCATGTCTATACGACAGATTTTTATGAAAAATCAATTTTTAACGATAGTCAAGTAATTAGTATTTACTATATTGTAAAATCCTTAAAACCATTGTTTCTTAATTTTAAATCCATTCCATTTGATTTTGATTTGGGAGAAAATCAAGTATTTAGGTGGCTAAATATAAGCAAGCTTAGCAGCGATGAGCTAACTTTTAAAACTGATAAAACCGCTCTTAATTTCTTAAAAAGTAATTTTAAGCCTATCATAAATAATAAATGAATTTAGCACAAAGAGATCAGAAAATAATTTGGCATCCTTATACACAAATGAAAAATGCACCAGAACCTATAGCCATTGTTAGGGGAGAAGGTGTATATCTTTTTGATGAAGAAGGAAATAAATATATTGATGCTGTTTCATCTTGGTGGGTAAACATACATGGTCACGCCCACCCACATATTGCAAATAAGGTTTCCAAACAGCTGCATACTTTAGAACACGTAATTTTTGCAGGATTTACACATGAACCAGCCGTACAATTGGCCGAGCGCTTGTTACCTTTATTACCCGGAAAACAAGAAAAAATATTTTATACTGACAATGGATCTACAGCGGTAGAAGTTGCTCTTAAAATGTGCTTGCAATACTGGAATAATAAAGGAAATACTCAAAAACAGAAGATTTTGGCATTTAAAGATGCTTATCATGGTGATACTTTTGGTGCAATGTCTGTAAGTGGACGCAGTATTTTTACCAATCCATTTAATGATTTGTTGTTCGATGTAGTTTTTATTGATCTTCCAACTGCTGAAAATATTTCTGAACTTCAAGAGAAAATCTTAACGTTAAAAAACAAACTGGCTTGTTTTATTTTTGAACCACTGGTTTTAGGCGCTGGCGGTATGCAAATGTACGAGGCTAAATATTTAGATCAATTGCTAAGCACTTGCTTGGAGAATGAAGTATTGACCATTGCTGATGAAGTAATGACTGGTTTTGGACGAACAGGGACGTATTTTGCCTGCGAGCAATTAGACAATCATCCCGATATTTTTTGCTTGAGTAAAGGTTTAACTGGAGGTACTATGCCGCTTGGGGTAACTACGTGCAATCAGAAGATTTTTGATGCTTTTTGGAGTGATGACAAGTTAAAAACGCTCTATCACGGGCATTCTTTTACGGCAAACCCAATAGCTTGTGTAGCATCATTGGCTAGTTTAGATATTTTATTAAGTGAAGAAACACTCCCAAACATCAAAAGAATTGAAAATCAGCACCGTTTGTTTTTCGAAGAAATTAAAAATCATCCAAAACTCAAATCTATTAGACAAACGGGTACCATTATTGCGCTAGAATGGCAAACAGGTAGCGATACTTCTTACTTAAATGGCTTGAGAGATAAACTTTATCGTTATTTTATAAATAAAGGAATTGTGCTGAGGCCTTTAGGCAACATTATTTATATTTTACCCCCTTATGTTATTAAAAATGATGATTTAACTTATATTTACGAATCGATTAAACAAGCTTTAGCAGATATTTAACATGCACTTAACTTCAGTTTTAGAGAAAATAGTAAGCGATAATACATTGCATTCCAAATGGTTGAACACTTTGTCGTACATGGAAAATGCAGGTGCAAAGAAAATTTCGGCTTCCGAACACAAAGAAGAAGTTACATTATTGATTTTAAAACATGCAGCCGAAGAACATCGCCACGCTTATTATTTGAAAAAGCAATTGGCAAAATTGGATGAAAATTTATGTAAGACTTATACGAATGCTGAACTTTTAACTCCTCAGCACACCAAATTTTATTTAAATAATTTAGATGTACAAGTTTGCAGGTACCTTAAAAAGCATTTTAATCTTTCGGGATACGAATTAAAGTTTGCAGCCTACTTATTTGTAACCTATGCCATAGAAGTTAGGGCCGATGAATTGTATCCAATTTACCAAGAAATTTTAACGGAAAAAGCGAGCAAGGTTAATGTAAAATCTATTATTTTGGAAGAGGAGGGACATTTAGAAGAAATGCTCAATCAACTTAAAGAATTTTCGCCTTCATGGGAAAAACATGCGAAAGAAATTGTTAATATAGAGCAAAAAATGTTTAATGAATGGATTACTACGCTCACTCAATCTATATAAATTAGCTAAAAAACAAAAAAGCCACTTCATTTTTGAAGTGGCTTTTTTATAAATTATTTAGCTCCAGGAGGGCAATTATCTTTTAAAAATTTAGTAAAAGTTAGCGCTAAATGCTGACTTGTTCCTTCTCCTTCATAAATCCCATGGGTACGATTAGGGTAACTCATCATTTGAAACACTTTCTTGTTTTTTACCAATTCGTTGATTAGCATTTCGGCATTTTGATAGTGTACATTATCATCTCCAGTACCATGAATATACAATAAATTACCTTGTAGGTTTTTAGCGTAGGTTATTGGCGACCCTTTTACGTAGGCTTCGGTAGTTGGAAACGGTGTGCCCATATAACGCTCTTGGTAAATGTTATCATAAGTAAGTTGATTGGCAACGGCTGCAATAGCAATACCTGTTTTATAGATTTCTGGATATTGAAACAACAAGTTTAAGGTAGACGAACCTCCACCGCTCCATCCATGTACTGCAACACGATCTTTATCCATAAAACTATAGGTTTCTAAAAGTTTTTTTGCGGCCATAGCTTGGTCTCTAATATTGAGTACACCAATGTTTTTGTAAATGGCTTTGCGCCAAGCCGCACCCTTAGGTACCGGTGCGCCACGATTATCCATAGAGATGTAGATGTAGCCGTCTTTGGCCATGTCGCCTGCATATAAACCATTTCTTCCAGCGCCCCAAACATCTGCAGCAGTTTGCGAAGCGGGTTCTCCGTATACGTAAAACACCACAGGATATTTTTTAGTCATGTCAAAATTGTCCGGTTTTTTCATCCATCCATCCATTTCTACACCATCTACAGTTGTCACTTTAAAAAATTCTACTTTATTTTTAATTGGCTGTTGTTTGGCAATTTGACTGGTAATACTGCCCTCCATAGTTAATGGATTATTGGTCACAAAATTCATCCATTCTGTTACTGGAGATATGACCGAGCTATTGTAACTATGACGGGCAAACGACCCATTTGGGGAAATAGAATAGCTATGTGTACCCGTTAAAACAGAAGGGGTAACCATTTCTAATTTTCCGGATCCATTTAATTTGGTTTTGTATAAATATTTCTGTGTGGCATTGGCAGGAGAGGCCATAAAGTACACTAAGTTATTTTTTTCGTCGATCAAGGTTACACTTAGTACATCGTAATTTCCTTTGGTGATCAAGGTTTCTTTTTTGCCATCTTTACTAATGCGGTATAAATGTGTAAACCCGTCTTTTTCGCTTTGCCAAACAAATTCTTTATTTCCATTTAGCCAAACCCAACCATCAGTAGCATCGATCCAAGCCTTATCATTTTCTTTATAAATTTCCGTGATGTCTCCAGTAGAAGCATTTGCAATAAGTATTTTGCTTTCGTTTTGTTCGCGGTTTAATTGTTGTAAAATTACTTCATTTGTATTTGGTATCCACTCCATACGGGGTATGTAATATTGTACATTGTCGCCTGGCACAGCCAACCAATTTGTTTTGGCTGTTTCTATATCAATTATACCAACTTTGCAAACCGACGGATCTTGACCAACTTTTGGATACTCAACAGGCACGTTAAAAGCATAAATAGAATCGGTGTTATTGATCATTAAAAAGTTTTTTATTTTGGTGGCATCTATTTGCCAGTAGGCAATTGATTTACCATCTGGACTCCATCTGAATCCATCTAAACAACCAAATTCTTCTTCATAAACCCAATCAAACGTACCGTTTATCATGCGTTTTGTTCCATCATTTGTAAGCGCTTTAATGTTTTCGCTAGCTAAATCTTCTACATAAATGTTGTGTTCGCTTACATAGGCTACTTTGTTGCCATCTGGCGAAAATTTGGCAAACATTAATGAAGAAGCAGGTTTTGTTTTGCCAATTTTTTTTAATGTGTTTTTGGATATATCAGCTATCCAATAGTCGCCTCTACTATCTTGACGCCAAACTTTCTTGGTATTGGTGTAGATTAAAGCTTTAGTTCCATCTTCACTCAATTGGAAACTTCTTACCGGCAAAGGGCTAGCTGAATTTGCCGGAGTAAGTAAATCTCTTCCAATAATAGTTTTCTTTTCGTTTTTTGGGAGACTTACCAAGACAATTTCTCCACCACTATTCTGGTAATAGCCGTTTCCATCTTTATTCCAGTTTATACCACCTCTGGCTTGTGCGTAAAGATTGCTATTGTATAAAAGTACAATTACAATAAATAATTTAAATAGTTTCATGTTATAGTTTTATAAATTTTTGATATACAGATTGTAAATAAGATTTTCCTAAAGTTAAAATATTGTTAGTTTCTTTATGTTTATCAGGTTGATTGTTATGCAAAATGGTTTTCCCTACATTTTCAAATGTAACACAATGTTTATCGTTTACAAATCCTAAACCGTCATCCCATGTAAAAAAAGCAAAATGTTTAGTATTTGGGTTTAACAAATTTTTACTCCAAACAAAATCTTTCGACGGAATGTTTAGTTGTGCTAACAATGTTGCGGCAATATCTTGTTGACTACCTGTGAAATCAATATTTTTTCCTCTATACTCTTTTTTAATTACTTCGCCATAAAATAATAAGGGAATTTGGTAGCGCTCTGGTTCAAAAATATCGTATTTATTTTTTGGATAAATATGCCCATGGTCTGCAACAAAGATAAAAAGGGTATTTTTGTACCATTCTTGTTTTTTTGCTGCCGTTAAATAAGCATTTATGCATGAGTCTGTATAATATGCGGTGCTTTTAAATTTATCGATGTTGTTTTCATCACCAAATTTGTAATTTCCTTGCAATTCAAAGGGCTCGTGGTTGGTTAATGATAAAATAGTGGAAAAGAAAGGTTGTTTAGCCTGTTTAATTTCAGTAATTTGTTTGTTAAACACCACTTCATCATAAGCACCCCACTTGCTATTCATATCTTTTTTGTCGAAACTATTTTTATCGACCAATCTTTGATAATCATGGCTTAGAATAAAAGCTTTGTAGTTATCAAATTCTGATTCTCCGCCGTAATAAAAAGAAGTTTGATAGCCGTTTTGCAATAATTTTTGGCTAATTGCTGGTAATTTTTGCATTTTTTCTGGCCAATTTACAATGTTTCCAATTCCGAGCGTTGGAAAGCCCGTTAATGTAGCAATCAAACCTTTGTCTGTTCTGTTTCCGGCTGCGTATATATTGGTAAACAATATCCCTTCAGTTGTAAGACGGTCAAAATTTGGTGTTATTCCTTGTTCATTTCCAAGCGTTTTGGTTAAATCAACTGTAAAACTCTCCAAAATAAATAAGACTATATTTGGTTTTTTTGTAGTTAAAATAGCAATGCTGCTATCATTTTCTACTTTATACAGATTAGAAACCGATTCATCAGCATGTTTTTGATCCATAAACAAATATGGATTTTCATTGGTTTTGGAAGCTGTTAATAAAGTAGATATTAAATTCCATTCTGTGTTTAAAGCGGCGTGGTTTAAGATTTGATATCTCGAAAAATAAGCCATACTTTGGTTATTTGGCGCAACACCCAAACCTCCTCTAATGCATAAGAAATTTAGGACAAGAATAAGAACCGTAATGACCATTTTTTGCCAAAAAGGCCCGTTGTAAAATTGAATTCTTTTTTTTATGATTTGATGGTTTAAGTAAATGCCGGTAACCACCAATAGCATACATATTAAAACGGTGAGTATTAGCGGTGAGGATGCGCTAGATGCCAACGCTTCGTTTGGGGTATTGATTACAAAAGAAAAAACTTTTTCGTTGATTTTACTTCCCCATTCGCGGTAAATGTTAAAATTGATGACGGAGATTAGGCTAAAAATAACAATCAAAGTAGTGTTGTAAATACTAAGCCAATTGAAATTTACGGTTTTATTATTTTTCCAAAACCAATACAAGAAAATAAACAATGGAACTACAGCTAGGTATGCCGTAATAGATAAATCTAGTCTTAAAGCATGATAAAATGAAGCTAATTTTTCGGAAAGTGCTATTGATCTTAACTTCTTATGAAATATGAAAATGAATAAAAATCTATCGATGGCAAAAAATAGGAGCCAAAAGAGAAAAAAACGGACAAAAAAAATCAGGCTTTTAAACATTGGTGCAATTTAATAAAAAACACCAAAATAAAAGCCTGATCTGTATGAGTTAGTATCTATTACTCGCCGCCACCTTGCATAGCCATAATTTCTTCCATTGTTTTTAGTTCGTAACCGCTTGGTACTTCTAAACTGAAGGGACCAGTTTTTTCTTCTTTTATATTTTTAATTGTCAAAGTAGATTTTACACCATTTTGAATTTGTGTGAATTTTACTAAGGCGCCTTTTACATCTTTAAAATCTTCACCAGCTAAACTAGCAGGCAATTCAATGTCGGTAGTTGCCCAAAGTTCATAATTAGTACCTTTGTCATCTTTGTAGGTATATTTTTCGGTGTTATAACCATTGATGACTTTTTTTTCACCAGTTGATTTAAAGTCACTCAGTTTTGGTGCTGTCTGTCTAGCTTTTTCATATTCTTCTTTTCCTTGCTTTACAGCAAATTGCATTTGGGCTACAGGAACATCGATTAGCACTAAGCCATTATTAGAGTTTCCGTCACGAAGAATGACAATGGAAGCTGGTCCTTGTTCCATTTCTATTTTCGAAATCGAACCGTTAAATTTTACTTTAGACTCGGTAGGTAATTGAGCTGCAATCGCTTGTTGATCTGCAGTTAAATCATACTCCATGCTATAGGTAATAACACCTTCATTAATTTTTTTTTGTGCGTTTGCTATAAGAGCTGTGCTGATTAAAATTGCGGCTAATACGCCTGTTTTGATAGATTTTAACATATTTATTTAGTTTAAGTAATTTACCATTTGGTTTTTTCTTTCTTTAAAAACGAAGATATACCTTTTTTAAAGTCATCGCTTTCTCTAACTTTTGCATTTATTTGCACCGCTTTGTCTAAGTTTTTGATCAACAGAGGATATGACATTTCGTTTATCAATTGCTTGGTGACCAACAGAGAGTTTGCGGATGTATTGTTACATAAATCCAAAGCAAAGTTATTTACTTTTTGATTGATTTCTTCACTTTTTGTTACAAATGTAATTAAGTTATATTTTAGGGCTTCCTCTGCGTTAAACAATTCGCCACTAAACAATAATTTCTTTACAATCGTTTCGCTTGTTTTATGCATCAAAAAGCAGGATACAATTGCAGGTACAAAGCCAATTTTTACTTCAGTATAGCCAAAATTTGCCTCAGGAACTGCAAAAATAATATCGCAAACTGTAGCCAGTCCACAGCCCCCTGCAATGGCATGTCCTTCAACCTGTGCAATTATAATTTTTGGTAAGGTATAAATCGTAGTAAATAAATTTTGTAGTCGCTTGGAATCATCTATATTCTCTTGATAACTGTTTTTTTGTAACTGTTGTAAATAGGCCAAATCTGCACCGGCGCTAAAAACATTACCATTGGCTTTTAAGACAACTACTTTAACGTTTTTGTCATCGCCTGCTTTGATTAGCATTTGTGTAAGCGAAAGGACTAGTTCGGGATTTAAAGCATTGCGCTTTTCAACTCTATTGAGGGTAATTGTTGCAATTCGGTTGCTTACGCTATATAAAACAAGATTTTCCCTCATTTTGTGGCTATTTTAAGTTGACCAAATATGCTTTATTTTTCTTGAATATGTGTGGTAAAATATAAATTTTATTTGCCTGCGCTTTGTAGTCTTTAATTTTATAATCTTTATTTGTTGCATCTATCAATAGTGTAGAAAAAAAAACTTCATTTTTTAATTCTGCAATATTTTTTTTTGGATTACCATGCAACCAAATAGCCTCAAATTTTGGTAAATTAGCTATTTTCTTATAATTAAAGTTTTGGTCTATCAATAAAATTTTATAATTATCAAACAACAATTGCTTCTCTTTTTTAATGAAGTATTTTGAAAAAAAATCTTCCTCCCATTTTACAAAATGTACGTTTTTAATTTGCATTTGTTCTAGTGATGGCTTTACAAAAAAATCGTAATTTTTATCGCTGGGCAGCAAATCTGTAATTAATACAGCTTCATTTGATTGCACAAAAGCTGCCGCATAATTCTTCCTTAAACTATAAAAAATAATTTTTCTTTGCTGTAATTGTTCTACCTGATGAAAGCACGCTAATGTTTGAAAGCCAATAAACGTGGCAATGGAGATGAAAATAAGTTGTTTTCTGTAAGTTGAAATTGCAACAATAAAAGTAACTAAAGTTATGCTAAGCAGGAGTAATTGCCATTTATCTAGCCAAATAGCTGATATACCAGAGAAAGGTAAATCTGCAATCCATTTTAAGCCGTTATTAGTAAATATAATTATCCACTCGAAAATGGGTGCTAAGAAATCTAATCTTAGTAGCAAAATTGCAATACCCAAATACATCATTAAGGTTAGCGGAAATAAAATGAATAGATTGCTAAATATAAAATAGAGCGGAAATTGATGAAAATAATAAATGCTTAATGGAAATGTGGATATTTGCGCTGCCAAACTGAGCGCAACTGTACTCCATAATTTATCCAACCATTTGTTTTTTATATAACACCATTTATAAATTTTTGGTTGAAGATAAATTAAACCCAAAACAGCCAAGAATGAAAGCTGAAATCCTACATCCCATATTAAAAATGGTTGATAACACAACAAACAAAATGCAGTAAAAGCTACAATATTATAACTGTTGGTGTTGTTATTAAATGTTTTTGCAATGATGTAAATACTCAGCATGATTGCCGAACGCAATACTGACGGTGATAAACCAGTAAGTAAGGCGTAATACCATATTAAAAAACATATAATCAAGGTTTTTAAGATTTTTAAAGCTTTATTTCTATCTAAAAAGAAAAGTACAAAATTTAAGAAAATGTAAATAATACCAACATGCATACCCGAAACAGATAACGCATGTATAGTACCTGTTTTACTGTAAGCAGCTAAAGTCTCTTTATCTAAATCAGAACGATAACCTAAAACTAGGGTAGAAGCTACAGCAAAAGCTTCAGTGTTGTGTATCAGCTTTTTATAAATATTTATTTGTTTCTGCCTCATTTCAATTGCATATTTAAGAATTGGATTTCCTTTGTTTGTACCTAATTTGATTATGTTTTTTTGATTGAGAAAACTTTGATGATAGGTGTTTTTGGTAGCTAACCAAGCTTTGAAATCAAATTCGGCAGGATTGTGTGGCGGTTCTAGGGCTGTAACTAATGCAGAAATTACAATTTCGTCGCCATAACTTAGTTGCATTGGACATAAGCTATCTAATTTTAGAGCAATTAATAATTTTCCACTTACTTGCTGTGCTTTTTTGTCTTTAAATGTTTCGGTTACGTTTGCTTCAAATCGTAAAATACTTCCATTTTGATCGGGCTGATTGCAAATCCATACTTTTAAGATTTTTTCGTTGTTATTAGCAAAATAATTATTCCTAAAACTTTTATTCTCTAATAAACAGCATAATCCGCCAAAAATAAACCATAAAATATGAATGAAAAGTCCAATGGTTCCTTTGAAATTATAGATTTTAAATCTGTTGTAAAAAACATTGGTCAACAGTAGATAGCTTGATATACAAATTATCATTAGGAAATAGGGGAAAATCCAAGTTTTGTCCAATAACGAATAGGCGAAAATTATACCTAACGTAAAAGGGATTAAAATTCTTACAAATGCTATTTCAGCTTTAAATGTCAAAATTGATAACGTAATTGTAATTTAATATCTGTTTTTTTGTTTCCATTGATTTGATCTAAACCCGAACCTACCGTATTTGTATTTTGGTAAACAAACAAAGCATATCTGATCCAAAAATCGATTTTCTTCATCACCTTATATTTTAAGTTTAAATATGTTCTAAAACCCTTTCCATTGTACACTCCAAAGTTGAAATTGTATAAAACGTCATCTTCATAAGCATAAATCCTACTGTTGTAAGATGATGTGTTATAGTAAGCGAGCCTGAAATTTCCTGATATTTTGGCTAACAATGGTGAGCAATTAATGTCTTGATAAATCATAAAACCAATTTCTGTGGCTGCATCACCCTTTTTATATTGAGAAACCTCTAATCTATTTTGAAAACCTAATGATTTATTAAGTTTCCAACTAATATCGCCACGGTACGATTCTTTTTTTACATTATCCAAAAAGTTGATTGGGGTTTCTAAATCTGTATTTTGCTGTTTTAATTCAGATTTGTATCGTAAAAAAACTTTAAGTGTTTTACTTGGCGTGTAAGTAAGTTGACTTAATACTTCATAACCTTGAGATGGCGCATCAATTCTAAATTTTAACCAAGGAAATTTAAAATAGTCTGCATAAAATGCAAAACTCCAATTTTTTGTAACAGCAAAGTTTAAACCGGTATAAAAGCCTTTTTCGTTTGTTGCTTTGCTAGATTCGGCAGTTGCCTGATTAAAAAAGTTATGGTAATTAGTTTGATAGTTACGTTGCAATAAAACCACCGATATTTTTGGTGTTAAACTTATCAAAGCACCATTAACAGTTGCCAATCCACTATTAAAACTGTTTGCAGTCTCACCAAAAAAATAAAAATTTTTAAAAGTATAGCTGTAATGTAAACCTACATTGGTTAGGCTTTTGCCTGTAAAATTGTAAAGGGTATAAGGATACGAAGTAACAAACGCTTTGTTGAAATTGGTTTGGTAACTAATGGCCCCTATACTTAAGTCATTGCTTTGATATTGTATAACGCCACCATAAACTTTTTGTTCAATACTATTCTGATTTAAAATTTCTGCCGCAGTTCTGTGTAATCCTGTTTCGTTTATTGTGGATAGCACTTCTTCACTTTGTTCGTTGATGGATAAACTTGCATCTAATTTTCTAAACGATATAAATGTAGTTAAGTCAATGTTTTTCAAAAGGTTAAAAGTTGTAGCTGCTCCTCTAAAAAATGAATATTCGTTGGTAGAGGTATAAGGTTTTAAGCCTACATCTTTTTTGGCTACGCTAGTTACATCTGGAGCCTTACCAAATGCAAAACCCGACCAAAGGGTGAGACCTTGGCCAAATTGCATGGTATAATCTCCCAAAATAATTTTCTTAAATCTTCCTGTATTTAGTAATGCAAGATGTGCCGATTGATAATCAAATGGATGTTTTTTTTGTCCACTTAAAAACTTTTCTCCCGCATCCTTTTCTAAAATTAAAGCTGCCGAAATTCGGTTAGCGTAATTGAACTTATACCTCAGCAATACTCTTGCTGGGTCTCCTATATACTTACTTCCAGCCAGGTCTGTGTAACCTTTTGCTTGCTCTAAAACTTGGCCATAGCGTAGGATTAGATCGTTATGACCAAAACTTTTGATATTTTTTAGTGATAACTTATCCACCAAGTCACTTGGTTTTATAGTTACAAACGACATAAGTCTTTGAATGGTTGTGTTGTCAAACTCGGGTATGCTTTGCAGTTCTAAAATATCTATCAATTTCCCGTTGATTTTAATATGATTAAATAAATTGCTGATTTGTAATGGTGATAAAAAAAGTAAGCCATTAAGTTCTTCTTTGTTAGTGTTGTTGATGTTGATGGGATGTTTTTGATAATAAATTAATCTATCCTGCCATTCAGCTATATCAAAATCTTCGGGCAGATTTTCAGCAATGCTTTCAATCAAATCTTTTATAAAATTATCTTCTATCGTTTGTGCTTTGGCACAAATGCTAAAAATGATAAGCAATAAAACGAGTTTAAAACGCATAGCCTAAAGCGATTTGAGGGATGTAACCTAAATTTTTATCGTTTTCTAAAGCCAAGTCAAGAGTTAATTTTTTAGCACAGAAGCCAATACCTACATATTGCTTAAAGGGTTTGGCTGAAATTCCAGTTCTTAAAGCAATTTCTTCTAAAATTTGATATTCTAAACCCAAACTAACGTCATGGTAATGACTACTAAAACGACTAATTGTTGTTGCTATTAATATTTTTTTTGAAGCCTGATAACTTACACCTATATGTGTACTACCAGGAATTTCGGAATTGATATTTTCTTTTTGGAAGTAGCTGTTTGTTAAGTTAATACTATAAATTCCAAAGCCAATTTGCGGGTTGAGTTGGAAGTGTATTCCTAAATTGATAGTATAGCCATTTTTATTTCCGTAATTGTTGATTTTAAGTTGATGATAATTTCCTTTTATGCCAATAGATAACTTTTGGCCGAATCTTTTAGTTAGCAAAATCCCTGTATTTATTTCATTATAAACGGAAATTCCATAACGTTGTACACTAAAACCCAAATAAGTGTTTTTTAAAGGTATGAGTGCGGTAAACCCTTGGTTGCTTAGTTCATTGTCAAAATTATATTTGATGTAATTAACAGCAATCGTCGTTTTCGAAATTTGATTTACAGCTGCTACGTTACCATTTATGCTCCATACATCGTTAATGGCGGCTGTATTTCTTCCCATGCCTAATAAGCGAGGCCCAATATTATTTTGAGCATAACAACAAGACATACAGCTAATGTGCAGCGTTAAAAAGACAGACAGTTTATTCATAGGTAGAACTAATTTAAATAAATCTTAATTTATTTAAAACTTTTAGCGCTAATAATTGATCTATTTCTTTTAAAAAATGACAATTGTTTCCAACAAGGAAAAAAAATTTATTAGAATTATAATTTTTTACTTAAAAATTATTATTTGTTGATGTTTCGCTGACAACAACTAGCGCAAGGAATACTATTTTTGAGCCAAATTTAAATTTATGAATAAGCACTTAGCTCAATTACAAGATAAAATACAACCTTTAAGGCAACAAATTATCAATCACAAAGTATACGGAGTTATAGAAAATGGAGCCGATCTTAAAATTTTTATGCAATATCATATTTTTGCAGTTTGGGATTTTATGTCCTTGCTTAAGTCGCTACAAAACTCACTTACTTGTACTACAACTCCTTGGTTTCCTTTGGGTGATGCAGAAACAAGATATTTAATTAACGAAATTGTTTTAGGCGAAGAATCTGATGTTGATGAATTTGGTAAGAGAACAAGCCATTTTGAGTTGTACGTAGACGCTATGCAAAAATGCGGCGCCGATACGGTGACTATTAATAAATTCGTAGATACACTAAAAAAAGATGGCGATTTTAAAGAAGCTTTTGAAAATGCTAATGTTCCCGCTGAAGCTCGCAAATTTGTTGATTTTACCTTTAACATTATCAATTCAAAAAAAGCATACTTGCAATCAGCAGTATTTACTTTTGGCAGAGAAGATTTGATTCCCGCGATGTTTTATGCCATCATAAATGATATGCAACAAAGTTTTGAAAACAATTTCTCGTATTTTAAATATTATTTAGAAAGACATATTGAAGTAGATGGAGACCATCATAGCCATTTGGCGTTACAAATGACGGCCAATCTTTGTGGTGATGATATTGAGAAGTGGAATGAGGCAGAAATTGCTGTTTGTAATTCTTTACAACAACGAATTCAGCTTTGGGATGGTGCTTATAACGCTATTGTGAAGACAAAATTAGACTAGTTTATTTATTACAATTCAATTTCATGCCCTTTATCTGGGATAATTACTGAATAACCATGTTCAGCTAAGCTAGCGGCTAATGCTTCCATGCTTTTATTTTCTCCATGTACTAAAAATACATTTTTCATAAGTTCTGGATCTTGTTGTTTTACTGTTTCTACCAAATCTTGATGATCTCCGTGTCCACTCAAAAGATCGGTCTTTTTTATGGAAGCATAAACCATTAAATCGCGGTTTCGTAGCCTAACAATAGGATCGCCACGTAACAACCTGTCGCCTAAAGTGCCTTTGGCACAAAAACCGATAAATAAAATGGTGCAATAATAGTTTTGAATATTATAATACAAATGGTCTTGTATTCTGCCACCTTCTAACATCCCAGCAGACGAAATGATAATACAAGGTTCCTGGTAATTGCTAATTGCTACACTTTCGGTTTTATTTTCGATGTAGGTCAGATTTTCAAATTCAAATTCATCTCCTTTACTTTTATAAAAACCTTTTGCATCTTCATTTACCAAATGGTGATATTTCCGGTAAACGTCGGTGGCTTGATTTGCCAATGGACTATCTACAAAAATTTGAACAGGAGGGAGGAGCTTGTTACTAAAAATCTTGTTTAATGTAAAAACTAATGACTGGGTTCGACCAATACTAAACGCCGGAATGATTAAACGACCAGGAGTTTTTATACAAGTTTCATGTATAATTTCTAGCAATTTGTCTTCTAAATTAGTGTCGGTGGTATGCAATCTTCCACCATATGTTGATTCGCAAACCAGATAATCTACTTGAGGCAAAATTTCTGGATTAGTTAATACAGGGTAATTTTTTCTTCCAATATCACCAGTAAAAGCTATTGATTTTGATGTTCCGTTTTCAGTAATGTTTAATACAACTGCTGCAGCACCTAGTAAATGTCCAACAGGAATAAAACTAACACTTATATTGCTGTTAATTTGAAAAGATTTATGAAAGCCAATGGTTACAAATCTTTCTAAAGTTTCCATAACATGTTTTTGTAGATATAAAGGTTGTGGACCTGGTCTACCTTTTCTACGTGATTTTTTTGACTGTTTAGCCAAAAATATATTTACAGAATCCTGTAAGAGTAATGCAGTTAAATCTGCAGTTGGTCCGGTACATAAAACTTGACCTTCGAATCCCATTCTTACCAGGGTAGGTAAATTTCCAGAATGGTCAATGTGCGCATGGGTTAAAATAACCACATCAATACTTGAAGGATCGAAAGGAAAATATTGGTTTTCTTCCTGATAAGTTCCCTTTTCATAATCTAACCCACAATCTACAAGAATATTGTAAGCTGAGGTTTGCAATAAATGCATACTACCTGTTACTTGCTTGGCTGCGCCCCAAATTGTAAGTTTCATTAATAAAGTATCTTTTTGGTCAATTCATTTAATTAAACAGATGCAAAAGAAAATAAAAAAACTCCCGTTTTATAACGGGAGTTGTCATTTTTATTTCTTTTCGGGGGGAGTATCCACAATTTCACCAAATTCATTTACATAAGCCATCATGCTATCTAAATCTCCACCTTTAGAGTTTTGCTGACGTTCTAGCTTGCGTTCTAATTTATCTTCTTTTTTCTTTTGTTTATTTTTTTCCAACTGCTTCTTCATGAAGGTAGCTTGAGATTTTGCCATATGATTAAATTAAATTAATGACTTTTCTCTGTTTGCCTTTGGATTGATCTGATCGATCTAAACGTATTTTATCTTGCCTGACAACGGATTGGCCAATAAAGATTGAAATGCTGAAACACATAAATGTATCAGTAGGATTTAAAGAGAATAGTGCTAAATTCCGTTGTTACAAAGGTACATAAATTAATGTAATAAATTTAATTTGAGTATGTATATGAGTGAAATTATCACTCTAAAAGAACAATTGTTAAGTATTTCTGTTTTTTACTAAAGCAAAAACCATGAAAACAGATGTTATAGAAATTTTTCAATCCATTAGATCGGTATTGCAACCGTATGATGCAGTTGGATTTGAAACCAGTATAAATAGTGCTAATGCTTATGAACTTTATACTACAAAAGAAATTTTGGTAAATAATAAAAAACAGAAAGTGTATTTTTGCGGGGTAAAAATTTGTAACGGTAATGTGGAGTTTTACTTAAAACCTATTTTTTTAAACCCTGAAATTAAAAATATATTGCATCCAGACTTAATGAAATTACTTAAGGAGAATTCTTTATTTTATGTCAACATGATAGATGAACAACTGTTGAACCACATATCACAAGCTTTGGATGTGGGTTTCACCTATTATAAGCAACAAGAGTGGGTTTAAACGAGCACTGGCAAGAAGAGGTTATTTCTACTCTACAGCAATTTGAAATTGAGGTAAAAACGAGGGATATTGATGGCTTTGACATCATTAATTGTGTTGATAAACTGCATATAAACTTAGTCTCATTAAATAATTTACACCTTCCAAAAGATTTAGTCAAACTACAAACCGATTCAAATAAACAGGACTTTACATTAGTTCACCTTTGGCAAGATGTGTGGGAAACCAAACAAACACAGGTTTTGAGTCGTATTCACTCTTTTTTAGGATTAAATGAAAGAATTCACGCCCGAAAAACTAAAGTAGTTCCTGTTGACCAACAAAAAAGCATTCATTTTTTAAGCACATATCATTTACAAGGTTATGTAAAATCAAAGTATAACTTTGGATTAATTTATAACGAAGAATTGGTTGCCTTGGCAAGTTTTAGTGAACCGCGACCCATGAAAAGCAGGGGAGACAATTATCAATCGGCAGAGTTGGTAAGGTTTGCCTCTAAAAATGGATTAACAATAGTTGGTGGTTTAAGCAAGCTGATTAATTTTTTTATTAAACAAATCACCTTTGATGATGTGATGACTTACGCAGATAGGGATTGGTCTTTGGGTAAAGGTTATCAGCAATTAGATTTTACTTTTACTGCAGAAACTCCACCTGCCTATCTTTATTTGGATACGCAAAGTTTAATCAGGTATTTTCCCCATCGTTTACCAAAACCTATTTTATCAGCTTTTGAATCACAAAATACATTA
>CANHHZ010000005.1 GCA_947460275.1 Sphingobacteriaceae bacterium
ATTCATATTGCTTTTCTTAGCGCCTAAAATATACGCTTTGATTGCAGGGATATTGCCAGAGCCTCCAGCCGAAAAAATGACTGAGGTAGTGATGCAGCCGCCACCACCGATTGACCCGGATGTGAAAACTCCGCCACCAGTTGAGCCGCCACCACCAAAGCAGGATCAGATTAAATTCCCTCCTCCAATTGTGAAGCCAGACAACGAAGTGCGTGATGAAGAGCCACCAAAGGCGGAAGATTTGAAAAAAGCTGATCCAGGGCAAAAAACAATTGAAGGCGATCCAACTGCTGATATTGTACAAATTGCACCAGCAGGAGAAGGACCAAAACAAGCAGCTGTTGTAGAGGATAACACCAAATACGACTTCATGGCTATGGAAAACCCACCAACTTACCCGGGTGGTATGCAAAAGTTTTACGATTATATTGGTAATAGCTTAAGATACCCTCCAATGGCAGCTGAAAACAACATTACAGGTAAAGTGTTTGTTTCTTTCACGATTGAAAAAGACGGATCGATTACCGATGTAAAAGTTGAACGTAAATTAGGATATGGTACCGATGAAGAGGCAATGAGAGTAATCAAAGCCAGTAAGCGTTGGAACCCAGGTATGCAAAATGGAAGACCTGTTAGGGTAAAATATAACATTCCAATTCAGTTTACTTTAAATCAATAAATTTAATGTTCGATTTGAATTTTTTAAAACAGAAATCGCCCCAACAGCGATTTCTGTTTATTTTAGGGCTTGCCATGATGCTCCTTTACCTGTTATTGGGCATCCTCATTATTTTTTACTTTGAGAAGCTAAATCTTGATACTGAAAAGTTCCCTGAGGTTTATCGCGTAGCTTTTGGTATCGCGCTCATTATTTACGCCATTATCCGTTTTTATAGAGTTTTAGGTAAAAAAGATTAATCTAATGAAAAAATTAAGTTTATTATTCATTTTGCTTTCCTTGTTGGCTTGCAACAGAGGCGGTAAATCAAAGACTGCAGCAGCAGAAACCAGAACATCTGGTACTACAACGTTGCTGGTTGACGAAACCTTTGCTGGAATTTTAGACGGACAAATTCAAGTTTTTAAAAGCGATTATCCGGAGGCCAAGGTAAAAACGATTTTAGGCAGTGAAAATCAAATTTTACCCGATTTTTTAAACGGCAAAGTTAAAATGATTGTTTTGTCGAGAATGCTTAAACCCGAAGAAGAAAAATATTACAAACAAAAACAGTTTCCTATATTTACGGATAGGTTTGCAATTGATGGGATAGCTTTAATTACAAATGCCAGTAACATAGATACCAATATTACTGCAAAAGAGGTTTATGACATTATGAAAGGAGTAGCAAAAGGCAATAAAAAATTGGTTTTTGATAATGCTTACTCTAGCACAATCCGTTATTTTGTGGATTCGGCCAAATTAACTTCTCTTCCCAAAGCAGGGGTGTATACTTTAAAGTCGAGTAAAGACGTTATCAAATATATTGCCGAGCATAAGGATTATATAGGAGTAGTTGGATTAAACTGGCTGATGCAAGGCAACAAAGATTTGCCTTTCTTAGCTAAAGTAAAGCTAATGGGGGTTAAAAATAGTGAAGGGAAAAAAGGCAGCGATGCCTATTATAAGCCCTTGCAAAGTAATTTAGTTAATGGTTTGTATCCCTTTTTAAGGAATATTTACCTAATCAATTGCGAAGGAAAAGATGGCGTAGGCACGGGATTTGCTAATTGGGTAAGTAGCCCACGCGGCCAGTTGATTGTACTCAAATCCGGACTAGGTCCACATCAATTGATCTCCAGAGACTTTAATATAAAAAAAACTAAGTAAAATTCAATAAAAAAGAATATTATTGCTGCTCAGAAACTTAATAGACAACAATAGATTCTAAAACAAATGAAGACGATGATGAAAACGATTAAGAAAGCGATAAGCTTAAGTTTATTAATGATGTGTGGAGTTGCCTCATTTGCACAAAGTTTAGCTGATGCTAAAAAAGCAATTGATGCAGAACAATATCAAAAAGCTACCTCCATGCTAAAAACATTGGTGGCCAATCAAGCAAAAGGTGGCGAAAATTTCTTCACCCTTGGTAAAGTATATTTACTAACCGAAGAAATTGATTCGGCTAGAGCTATTTTTACGAACGGTACCACGGTAGAACCGAAGTTTGCCTTAAACTATGTAGGTTTAGGTCAGGCTGATTTACAAGCTAACAACGTAATCAATGCAAAAACCAATTTTGATAAAGCTTTGCAATTAGGCGCTAAAGATTATTTAACTTATTTAAACATAGGTAGAGCTTACTTGGCACAGAAAAATCCAGATTATGCTGCTGCATTGCCAATGTTACAAAAAGCTGATGAGTTAGACGCTAAGGACAAAGATCCAGAAACATTCTTGGCTCTGGCCGATTTTTATGCCATGCAAAAGAAAAATACAGAGGCTTATCCCCAATATTTGAGAGCTTTGGATATTAATCCAGCATTGTATCGTGCCAATGTACAAATAGGAAGAATGTACAAAGAAGCTTATGCATTTGCAGAAGCGGAAACCGAATTACAAAAAGCTGTTGCTGGCGATCCTAATTACGGACCCGCTTATCGCGAATTGGCCGAACTACAAATGCAGTGGTCTTATTTTGAACCTGCGAGTGGTGTGGCTAAAAAAGCATCGGCACTTGAAAATATGAGAAAATATTTAGATTTAACCGATAAGTCTTTCGATTCTCGTTTGCGTTATGCTCAGTTTTTGGTGTATGCTGGTGATTTTGTAACCCTAGAAAAAGAAGTGTCAGGCTTAAATGCTCCAGATGCAAACAACCCAAAAACATTTGTGGTACTGCGTATGAGAGGTTATTCGGCTGTTGAAAACAAAAACTTTACGCAAGGTTTGGAATACATGAATCAGCTTTTTGCAAGAACACAAGATGCTTCACGTATCATTGGTACAGATTATTTATATTTAGGAAAAGCATTTCAATCAACTGGAAATGATAGTTTAGCGGTGGTTAACATCATCAAAGCAGTACAACTTGACTCGACTAAAGTAGATGCACTTACAGAAATTGGCAAAAAATATTTTGATGCTAAAAGATATGATAAAGCAGCAGAGGTTTATAAAAAGGTAGTTGGTGCTAATGCTAAAAATCCAGCAATGGCTATGAACTACTACTGGTTGGGTAGCTCAGACTATTTCGCTTATGCTATTGCCGACAGAGATAAGAAAAATCCAAGTAAGCAAATGTTGGTTGAGGCTGATACAGCTTTTTCAAATTTATTGAAACTTGCGCCTGAGTATGAATTGGCAATTTTATACCGTGCCCGTATTGCTAAATTAATGGATTCAGATCCGCCAACTGGTTTAGCGGCTCCTTTTTATCAACAATATGTGCAATTGGTAACCGTAACAAAACCGGAAAAGGCTACCACGCCATCGGTGCTTAGAGGTTTGATAGAATCTTATAATAATTTAGGTGCTTTATCAATTGCTACAGATAAAGAAAAAGCTAAAGAGTATTTCAATAAAACTTTAGCTTTAGATCCAGCAAACGCAAATGCTAAAGATAATCTCAATTATTTAAATGGTCCTGTTGCACCCGCTGCACCTGTAAAAAAAGCACCAATTAAATAATATAAATTTCACTAATTTGTAAAAGAAAAAGGCAGGGTTTGTAATCCTGCCTTTTTCTTTTAATTTTGCTCAAAATAATTTATTATGCCAGTTCAGAGTACAGCTCAAGATTTTTTACCTATTCTATTTCAAGTTATTGTAGCCCTAGGCTTTGTGGTAGTAACTTTGGTTGCAACCCATTTTTTAGGCCCAAGACGCAAAACAAGGGATAAACTTTCTACTTTCGAAGCCGGCGTCAAAGTTGTGGGTAATGCACGACAGCCTTTTTCCATTAAATATTTTTTGGTAGCTATTTTATTTGTGCTTTTTGATGTGGAGGTAATTTTCATGTACCCTTGGGCGGTTAACTTCAAAACATTAGGTTGGAGCGGAATTATTGAGATGTTTATTTTTATGGGTACCCTTCTTTTAGGCTTTATTTATATCATCAAGAAAAAAGCATTAGACTGGGCCTAACAAGTTTAACGTTTTAGGTATTAAGTTACAAGTAAAACGTTTTGCATATCAAGTACTTTGGTAAACCTATTTAGAAAGATTCTAAATGCTAAAGGCTTAATATTTTGGGGTTAAATTATTGTAGATTTGTAGCTTATTCTTTGCAGAAATAAGCATTTTTGGTTCAATAACATGAGTGAAATCAATATAGTAGAAGCGCCTCCGGGGATAGAAGGTTCTGGTTTTTTTGCCACTTCTTTAGACAAGGTTATAGGTTTGGCACGTTCGCATTCTTTGTGGCCTTTGCCTTTTGCCACCTCTTGCTGCGGTATAGAATTTATGGCTACAATGGGTTCTCACTACGATTTTGGTCGTTTTGGGTCTGAGCGACTAAGCTTTTCTCCTCGTCAAGCAGATTTATTAATGGTTATGGGTACCATCGCTAAAAAAATGGCACCTGTACTTAAGCAGGTTTATTTGCAAATGGCCGAGCCACGTTGGGTAATTGCTGTAGGTGCTTGCGCATCAAGCGGAGGTATTTTTGATACTTATTCTGTTTTGCAGGGTATCGATGAAATCATTCCGGTGGATGTTTATGTGCCAGGCTGTCCTCCTCGTCCCGAAGCGATTTTAGATGGTTTTGGCAAAATTCAGGAATTAGTAAAAAATGAATCTGGCAGAAGAAGATATTCTGATCAATACAAACAAATGTTAGCTTCTTACGGAATAGAATAATGGCTAAAGCAACAAATACAGAACTAATTGATTTGCTTGGAGAAAATTTCGGCGAGCAATTGTTTGATGTTACCGAACCTTACGGTTTGTTAACTTTTTCGACCACGAAAGACAAAGTTATTCATGTTTTATCATTTTTGAAAAAGAACGACAAAATTGACTTTAACTTTTTAACCGACATCACTGCGGTACATTATCCAGAAAAAAATCAACTTGCAGTTGTATATCATTTGCATAGCATGGTGAGGGGCATCAGAGTAAGAATTAAAGTTTTCATCCACGAAAATGACCCTACTATTCCTACAGCTGTTCCGCTTTGGAATGCAGCCAACTGGATGGAAAGAGAAACATACGATTTTTTTGGGGTTAAATTTGAAGGACATCCTGATTTAAGAAGAATTTTGAACATGGACGATTTAGGCGTACATCCCATGCTTAAACAATATCCATTAGAAGACCCAAATAGGGTTGATAAAAAAGACGAATACTTTGGTAGATAAACACATGAATCACAACCAACCAGTATATACAGACAACGATCCACAAAGTGAGTTGGTTACCTTAAACTTAGGTCCCACTCACCCTGCAACGCACGGCGTTTTTCAAAACGTTTTGCAACTTGATGGCGAGCGCATTGTAAGTGGCGTTTCAACCATTGGATACATCCACAGAGCATTTGAAAAAATAGCAGAACACCGCCCATTTTATCAAATTACGCCATTAACAGATCGTTTAAACTACTGCTCATCTCCAATTAACAATATGGGATGGCACATGACCGTTGAAAAACTTTTAAACATCCAAATCCCTAAACGTGTAGATTATCTTCGTGTTATCATTATGGAGTTGTCTAGAATTGCCGATCACATCATTTGCAATACCATAATTGCACAAGATACTGGAGCAACGACAACGTTTCTTTACTTATTTCAGTTTAGAGAGCATATCTACGAAATATACGAAGAGGTTTGTGGCGCACGTTTAACCACAAATATTGGTCGTATTGGTGGTTTAGAAAGAGATTTTAACGACGTTGCTTTTGCAAAAATCAATAAATTTTTAAAAGAGTTTCCGGTTGCTTTGAAAGAGTTCGAAAGCTTGTTAAACCGTAACCGTATTTTTATAGATCGTACTGCTGGCGTAGCCGAAGTTAGCCAAGAAAACGCCTTAAGCTATGGCTGGACAGGTCCTTTGTTACGTGCAACAGGGATTGATTACGATGTGCGTGTGAGCGAGCCCTATTCATCGTACCAAGATTTTGATTTTGAAATTCCGGTAGGTACGAGTGGAGATATTTACGACCGCTATTTGGTTCGTAATGAAGAAATGTGGCAAAGTGTACGCATTATTGAACAAGCCATGGAAAAAATAAAATCGGAACCAAAGGGCATTTTTCATGCCGATGTGCCTGAATTTTACTTGCCAGGAAAAGAAGAAGTTTACAACAATATGGAAGCATTAATCTATCATTTTAAAATAGTGATGGGCGAAATTGATGCGCCAAAAGCCGAAGTTTACCATGCTGTTGAAGGTGGTAACGGCGAGCTTGGATTTTATTTAATCAACGATGGGGGAAGAACGCCTTACCGTTTGCACTTTAGAAGACCAAGTTTTATTAATTATTCTATGTTTGCTAAAATGAGCGAAGGTATGCTCTTATCAGATGCCATCATCAATATGAGTAGTATGAACATTATTGCAGGAGAATTAGATGCTTAAAGTAGAAGAACAACAACCTGTAACATTTTCATCGGCCTTGGTGGCCAGTTTTGATGAAATTGTAAATCGTTATCCGGCTGGGAAACAAAAATCAGCTTTGCTGCCTATTTTACATTTGGTACAAGCAGAGTTTGGTTGGACAAGTGTTCCGGCAATGGATAAAGTGGCCGAGTACTTGCAAATAGAACCCATTGAGGTTTATGAAGTGGCTTCGTTTTACACCATGTATTTTTTACAACCAAAAGGTAAATATGTTTTAGAAGTTTGTCGTACTGGGCCTTGCTGCTTGGTAGGCGCAGAAAAAATAATGAACCATATTGAGAATAAACTCGGTGTTAAAGAGGGCGAAGTGACCCCTGATGGCTTATTTAGCTGGAGAGGTGTAGAATGTTTGGCGGCTTGTGGTTTTGCACCAGTGTTGCAAATAGGTCCAGAATATACCTTTTACGAAAACCTGACCGAAGAGTCAGTAGATAAATTAATAGACGATTTAAAAAACAAACAGATTTGAGACAATAGATTTGAGGTCTGAGGCCGAGAAATTTCTTCTCACAACTCAAATCTCATATCTCACATCTAAAAAATATGGCACGCAAACTATTATTAGAACATATAAACGTACCTGGCATTAACACGCTAGAGGTATATCGCCAAAAAGGTGGTTACCGCGCTGTAGAAAAAGCCTTGAAAACTTTAACACCCGATGAAGTGGTGGAAGAAGTTAAAAAATCGGGCTTGCGTGGCCGTGGTGGTGCGGGTTTTCCTACCGGCATGAAGTGGAGCTTTTTGGCCAAGCCAGAAGGTGTAGCTCGTTATTTGGTTTGCAACGCCGATGAATCTGAGCCTGGTACTTTTAAGGACAGGTATTTGATGACACACATTCCGCATGCTTTAATTGAAGGAATGATTGTAGCCAGTTTTGCCCTCGGTGCAAAAACCAGTTACATTTATGTTCGTGGAGAAATGATGCCTCAAATCCGCATTTTAGAAAAAGCAATTGCCGAAGCTAAAGCCGCAGGATTTTTAGGAAAAAATATTTTAGGTACAGGATACGATTTAGAGTTGTATGTTCAGCCGGGTGGTGGTGCCTACATTTGTGGCGAAGAAACCGCTTTATTAGAGTCTTTAGAAGGTAAAAGAGGAAATCCTCGCATCAAACCTCCTTTTCCGGCAATTGCCGGATTATATGGCTGCCCTACGGTAGTAAATAACGTTGAATCTATCGCAGCAGTGGTGCCAATCATTAACGATGGGGGCGATGAATATGCTAAAATAGGTATTGGTCGCAGTACAGGAACAAAACTCATCTCAGCTTCAGGTAACTTGGTAAAACCTGGCGTTTATGAAATTGAGTTGGGCCTGCCAGTTGAAGAATTCATCTATTCGGACGAATATTGTGGGGGTATTGCCAATGGTAAAAGACTAAAAGCAACGGTTGCGGGTGGTTCTTCGGTGCCAATTTTGCCTGCAAACCTAACGTTAAAACTCGCCAATGGCGATCCTCGTTTAATGAGTTACGAATCGCTTTCAGAAGGTGGTTTTGCAACCGGAACAATGTTAGGTTCTGGTGGTTTTATAGCGTATGACGAAGATCAATGTATTGTTAGAAATACTTGGAACTTCTCCCGTTTTTATCACCACGAAAGCTGCGGACAGTGTTCTCCTTGTCGCGAAGGAACAGGTTGGTTAGAAAAAATACTACACAGATTAGAGCATGGACAAGGTAAAATGAGCGATATCGATTTACTTTGGGATGTGCAGCGTAAAATAGAAGGAAATACGATTTGTCCGCTAGGCGACGCAGCTTCTTGGCCAGTTGCCAGTGCAATTAGACATTTTAGAGAGGAGTTTGAGTGGCATGTTAAAGAGCCAATCAAAAGCCAGACAAGTAATTACGGATTAGCAAATTATGCAGTTCCGATTGAAAAAGAAGAAGTTAAACAGGAAAATCTTTAACCATGAGTGATTTAGTTAAGGTAACCATAGACGGAATAACCGTAGAAGTAGCGCCAGGTACATCGATCTTAAATGCTGCAAGGCAAATAGGGGGAGATATTGTTCCGCCTGCTATGTGCTACTATTCTAAGTTAGAAGGTAGTGGCGGTAAATGCCGTACTTGTATTGTGAAGGTAAGCAAAGGTTCTGAAAAAGATCCTCGCCCAATGCCTAAATTGGTGGCCTCTTGCCGCACAACGGTAATGGACGGTATGGAAGTTCAGAACATCACATCGCCCGAGGTTTTGGAAGCCAGAAGTGGTGTGGTAGAAATCTTATTGATCAATCACCCGTTAGACTGCCCAGTATGCGACCAAGCCGGAGAGTGCGATTTGCAAAACTTAGGCTACGAGCATGGTTTACAAAAAACGAGATACGAATTTGAACGTCGTACTTTTGAAAGAGTAGATATCGGCGATAAAATTCAGTTGCACATGAACCGTTGCATTTTGTGCTACCGTTGTGTCTTTACTGCCGATCAAATTACCAATAAACGTGTGCATGGTATTTTAAACCGTGGCGATCATTCAGAAATATCAACTTACATCCAAACAGCCGTAGACAACGACTTCTCTGGAAACGTAATTGACGTTTGTCCGGTGGGGGCATTAACCGACAAAACATTTAGGTTTAAAAACCGTGTTTGGTTTACAAAACCTGTTGATGCGCATAGAAACTGCAATCACGAAAAATGCAACGGCAAAGTAACACTTTGGTACAAAGGCGAAGATGTTTTGCGAGTTACAGCCCGTAAAGATCAATTTGGTGAGGTAGAAGAGTTTATTTGTAACACTTGTCGTTTCGACAAAAAACAAACTAGCGATTGGGTAATTGAGCAACCAACTCCTATTTCGGATACCTCTGTAGTCGCCTCAAATCATTATGAAACATTTAAGCCCTTGCCAGTAATTAAAGAAGATTTAGCTTTACAGCAAGCCAATAAAATTGAACTAGAAAAAAGCATTAAATTCTAATGGATATAAATTTTGTGATTGAGAAATTTTTGCTGGTATCTATTCTATTTGCTATCAGCTTACTAATTGCGATGTATTCTACTTATGCAGAGCGAAAAGTTGCCGCATTTTTACAAGACAGACTTGGGCCAGATAGAGCTGGGCCATTTGGAATTTTACAACCCTTGGCTGATGGCGTAAAAATGTTTATGAAGGAGGAGATTACTCCGTCTAATTCCAATAAGTGGTTGTTTATGGCTGGCCCGGGTTTAGCGATGCTTTGTGCGTGTATTGGTACGGCGGTTATTCCATGGGGACAAGACCTAGCCATTGGTGGAAGGGTAATCCCATTACAAGTTACCGATATCAATGTAGGTGTGTTGTATCTTTTTGGCGTTGTGTCTTTAGGGGTTTATGGCGTAATGATTGGTGGATGGGCATCAAACAACAAATATTCTTTGTTAAGTGCTATTAGAGCCGCATCTCAAAATATCAGTTACGAAATTGCCATGGGCTTGTCTATTATCGCCCTGCTTTTAATGACCAACAGTTTAAGTCTAAAAGAAATTGTATTGCAGCAACACGGTGGTAACTGGAATGTACTTTATCAGCCCTTAGGATTTATCATTTTTATGATATGCTCTTTTGCAGAGACCAATCGTGCACCTTTTGACTTACCAGAGTGTGAAACCGAACTTATTGGCGGTTACCATACCGAATATTCGTCGATGAAGTTGGGTTTTTATCTATTCGCCGAATACATTAATATGTTCGTATCCTCTGCGGTGATGGCCACGCTTTATTTTGGTGGTTACAATTATCCAGGTATGGATTGGGTAGCCACACAACTTGGACCCATTGCAGCGCCATTGGTGGGAACTGGAGTTTTATTTTTGAAAATATTTGCATTCATCTTTTTCTTTATGTGGGTACGCTGGACCATTCCTCGTTTCCGTTACGATCAGTTGATGAATTTAGGGTGGAAGACATTAATCCCACTTGCCATTGCAAATATCATTATTACAGGGATTGTTATTGCTGTTGTGAAGTTTTAAAAGCGCATTATGGAATCGTTATCAAATAAGAAAAAAGTACTAGAACAAAAGCCATTAAATTTTGCAGAGCGTATGTATTTGCCTGCAATCGTAAAAGGTTTAGGTACTACAATGAGCCACTTTTTTAAGAAAAGCTCTACCATTAGATATCCAGAGCAAGAACGCGAATTTTCTATCAACTGGAGAGGGATGCACTCTTTAAAAAGAGATGAAGATGGTCGCGAGCGGTGTACCGCTTGTGGTTTATGCGCTTTGTCTTGCCCTGCAGAAGCTATTACCATGATTGCAGCCGAGCGTAAGCCAGAAGAGAAAAATTTATATCGCGAAGAAAAATATGCAGCAGTTTATGAAATAAATATGTTACGCTGCATTTTTTGTGGCTTGTGCGAAGAGGCTTGCCCAAAAGAAGCCATTTACTTAGATGGCCCAATTGTACCTTCTGACTATTTGCGTAAAGATTTTATTTACGGTAAAGATAAATTGGTAGAAGGCCCCTTGGAGGTAAAATAATACAATAAAAGTCGTAATGCTGAGTTTATTTCAGCAGCCGAATTTAAAGATCCTGAAACGAGTTCAGGATAAATAAACTTATAACTAAACAAGAAAATTAATGGGTACATCGGTATTCTATTTTGTAGCAACATTAAGCATCATATTTTCGCTAATGGTTATCTTTTCAAAGAACCCCATTCATAGCGTATTATATTTGATTCTTACTTTTTTTACTTTTACAGTACATTATGTGCTGTTAAATGCACAGTTTTTAGCGGTTGTAAATTTTATCGTTTACATGGGTGCAATTATGGTTTTATTTCTCTTTGTGTTGATGCTTTTAAACCTCAACAAAGAAAATGAACCCAATAAATCTAATTTATTAAAAATTGTGGGCGTAATTGCTGGGGGTTGTTTGGTAGTGACACTTATGGGTGCCTTAAAAGCGGTGAACATAGATTCGCCCTTGGTGCTAGTAGATAAAGATTTGGGTTTAGTAGAGAGATTAGGGAAAGAATTATTTGGCAAGTTTATGCTTCCATTTGAACTTTCGTCAATCTTACTACTATCGGCCATGGTAGGGGCTGTATTACTTACTAAAAAAGAAGAAAAAACAAATGGATAATTTAACTCAAACCATGCAAGCGGTACCGCTTGAGCATTACATTTGGTTGTGTGCTATTATATTTACCATCGGAGTAGTTGGTGTATTGACGCGTAGAAATGCTATTGTTATTTTTATGTCGGTAGAGTTGATGCTGAACGCAGTTAACTTGTTATTAACCGCATTTTCTGTACACCATAACGATCCATCTGGGCAAGTTTTTGTGTTTTTTATTATGGCATTAGCAGCAGCCGAAGTTGCCATAGGGCTAAGTATTATTGTAATGGTTTACAGAAATACACAGTCTATAGATATCAATGTGTTAAATCGCCTTAAGTGGTAATAATATAAAAAAGGATGATAAATAATTTACTTTGGTTGGTTCCCTTGCTTCCGCTTTTAGGTTTTGTAATCAATGGACTGGGCCGAAATACGTTGAGCAAGAGTCTAATTGGTTTTATTGGCAGCGGAGTGGTGTTTGCCTCGTTTGCCATTAGCGTTTTTATGTTCTTTGAATTGGGCTCAAGTGCGCAAAAACAATTTCCGGTTGAGCTTTTTGATTGGATAAGCGTAGCCAATTTGCATATTCCACTTTCTTTCTTGTACGATCCATTGAGCGCACTCATGTTATTGATAATAACAGGCATTGGCTTTTTAATCCATATCTATTCTATTGGATACATGCATGAAGATGCTGGCTTTGGAAAATTTTTTAGTTACCTCAATCTGTTTATCTTCTTTATGTTGATTTTGGTTTTGGGCTCAAACTATATCGTCATGTTTATTGGTTGGGAAGGCGTAGGTTTATGTTCTTATTTGTTGATTGGTTTTTGGTATACCAATAGCAATTATGCAAGTGCGGCCAAAAAGGCTTTTGTGATGAACAGAATTGGCGATTTAGGTTTCCTTTTAGGTGTTTTCTTAATCTTTACCACTTTTGGAAGCATAGAGTTTGCTAAAGTATTTCCACAGGCAGCGAGTATGATGCCTAGCTCTGGTACAATTACTTTACTCACTTTGTTGTTGTTTATTGGCGCTTGCGGTAAATCTGCTCAATTGCCATTGTTTACTTGGTTACCAGATGCAATGGCGGGTCCAACACCTGTTTCGGCGTTAATACATGCTGCAACAATGGTTACAGCTGGAATATATATGATTGCCCGCTCTAGCGTATTGTTCGATTTAGCGCCAATTACCCAAAACATCATCGCCATTGTTGGAACGGCAACTGCTTTGGTGGCTGCTATTATTGCCTTAACCCAAACAGATATCAAAAAAGTATTAGCTTATTCGACTGTGTCTCAATTGGGCTATATGTTTTTAGGTTTAGGTGTGGGCGCTTATACAGGTTCTTTTTTCCATGTATTAACCCATGCTTTCTTTAAAGCTTTATTGTTTTTAGGAGCTGGTTCAGTTATTCATGCTATGCATCACGAACAAGATATGCGCCACATGGGTGGATTAAAAGGCAAGCTTAAAATTACTTTTACTACCATGCTAATTGGCACCATAGCCATTGCTGGATTACCACCTTTTTCAGGTTTCTTTTCTAAGGATGAAATATTGGCTCATGCTTTTGAGTACAATAAAGTGCTTTGGGCAATCGGTTTGTTAACGGCCTTTTTAACCGCCTTTTATATGTTTAGAATGTTGTTTTTAACTTTCTCTGGAAAATATAGAGGAACACATCATGCCGAAGACCATATTCATGAATCGCCATCGACAATGACATTGCCATTAATTATTTTGGCAATTTTGGCCGCTATTGGTGGTCTAATTAATGTGCCTTCAGTTTTTGGTGGCAACGAATGGTTGGCGCACTGGTTAGCAGGTGCTAATGTTGCGCAGCATCACCTATCACTTGATCATGACACAGAATACGCTTTAATGGGGGCTTCTGTTTTGGCGGCTGTGATTGCTTTAGCCTATGCCTATTTTAGATATATTAAAAATGCACATGTGCCAATGCCTGATGAAGGTAAGCGAAGCTTATTGGCCAAAATATCTTACCATAAATTTTATTTAGATGAAATTTACGACATGCTAATTAGAAAACCTTTGGATGTATTTTCGAAATTTTTCTATAAAGTGGTAGATAAAAAACTTATTGATGGTTTGGTAAACGGTTTTGGCTGGTCTGCTACCGAAGGCAGTAAAGGATTACGTCTTTTGCAATCGGGCAACGTAGGTTTTTATATTTTTATGATGGTATTTGGTATCATCGCTTTGTTATTATATTCATATTTATCAATCGCTTAAAAACGGGTTAACACATATAGATGGAACTTTTATTACTCATTTTTTTACCACTTATAGGCGCAATTGTCACTTCTTTTTTAAAAGGGGGATCGGCAAAAGTAAGCGCTCTAGGCTTTTCAATGGTGTCGCTTTTGATGACTATTGCGTTATGGGCCAAATTTACTCCTGATGCAACTGTACAGTTTTCTGTAAATTACCCTTGGATAAAGCAATTGGGTATTAATTTTTATGTAGGCATAGATGGTATAAGCATGATTACGGTTATTTTAACCAACGTTTTGATGCCTTTAATCATTTTGTCCAGCTTTAAACACGATTATAAAAATGCCAATGCTTTTTATGCGTTGATACTATTTATGCAAACCGGATTGTTATTGGTTTTTACTGCCTTAGACGGTTTTCTGTTTTACATGGGTTGGGAAGCAGCTTTGATACCAATCTATTTTATCTGTGCCATGTGGGGCGGAAAAGATCGCATCAAAGTAAATATGAAATTTTTTGTATATACTATCGCAGGATCTCTATTTATGTTATTGGGTCTTATCTATTTGTATTTACAAAATCCGGCTAAAAATTTTGATATCAACGCTTTTTACGCTTTAAATTTAGATTCTACACAACAAGGGTGGCTATTTTGGACCTTCTTTATAGCTTTTGCAATCAAAATGCCTGTTTTTCCTTTCCACACTTGGCAGCCAGATACCTATACTGAAGCGCCAGCAACCGGAACGATGCTTTTGTCGGGTATTATGCTAAAAATGGGTATTTATGGGGTAATTAGATGGTTATTGCCAATTGTTCCTCAAGGTGTAAACGATTGGATGAATGTAGCTATGCTGCTTTCTGTAATTGGTATCGTATATGCTTCATTAATCGCTTTTACACAAAAAAATGCCAAACGCTTAGTGGCTTATTCATCTATTGCCCACGTAGGTTTAATCTCAGCAGGTATTTTTACGCTAAATACACAGGGTATGCAAGGGGTAATGGTGCAAATGCTAAGCCATGGCATCAATGTAATTGGTTTGTTTTTTGTATTGGATATTATTTCATCTCGATTAAAAACGAACAAAATTCAAGAATTGGGTGGCTTAGCAAAGGTTGCTCCTCAATTGGCCATTACCTTCTTGATTATCCTTTTAGGTACAGTAGCCTTACCAGGAACCAACGGTTTTATTGGCGAATTTTTATTGCTGTTTAGTGTTTACAACTATAATATTTGGTTAGGAGCCATTGCTGGACTAACAATTATATTTGGTGCCGTATATATGCTTAGAATGTATCAAAAAGTGATGTTAGGCGAAACCAACGATTTAACCATCAGTTTTACTGATATCAAAGGAACAGAAAAAATTGTATTGTATACCATCTGTGTTTTAGTTATTGTAATAGGGGTTTATCCTAAACCAATCTTTAATATTTCGGCAGCATCGGTACAATATTTAGTCGAACAAGTAAACCAAAAATTAACAGCGGTAAATTAAACAGATGAACATTATAATAACCATTGTCCTTACGGCATTAGCAGTACTTTATGCAGGTTTGTTTAAAGCCAAAAAAGCTTTATTGCCATTAACAATTGTAGGCTTATTGGTGGCCTTGGGCTTTGTTGCAGTTTCTTGGAACACGCCGGCCACTTTTTTTGGCATGGGCCAGATAGACCAAATGATGCAAATGGATAATTTTGCATTGGCTTTTTCGGGTATAACCATTTTGGGCACCTTATTTATATTTTTACTGACCCAAAATTATTTTGTTAAAGACAGTGAAAATGTGGCAGAATATTTCACCTTGATTTTGTTTACCCTATCGGGGATAATCATCATGGTTTCTTACCAAAACCTTTCGATGTTGTTTGTAGGTTTAGAAATTATGTCGGTAAGTTTATACGTGCTTGCTGGCATCAAAAAATTGAACTTTGCCTCAAACGAAGCGTCTTTAAAATACTTTTTAATGGGCGCTTTTTCTACGGGATTTTTACTTTTCGGCATAGCCTTAATTTATGGAGCAACGGGTTCTTTCGATTTAACAGTTATTCAGCAATATTTGGTAAACCATGTAAAAACGGTATCGCCTTTGTTTTATGTTGGTGTAATGTTAATGATGATAGGCCTGAGCTTTAAAGTTGGTGCTGTTCCGTTTCATTTCTGGACACCAGATGTGTACGAAGGTTCTCCATCATTAATTACGGCCTTTATGTCAACAGTTGTTAAAACAGCAGGTTTTGCTGCTTTTTTACGTTTGTTTGCCGGCGCATTTGCTCCATTACACGATTTTTGGATGCCAGCCTTAATGGTTATCGTTATTATCACCTTGTGTGTAGGAAACATTACGGCATTGTACCAAAAGAATTTTAAACGCATGCTTGCCTATTCAAGTATTTCGCATGCAGGTTATTTACTATTCTCTCTAATCGTGCTAACACCTAATTCTGCCAGTAACGTATTGGTTTATGCGGCCGCTTATACTTTTGCAAGCATCATTGCATTTGCGGTACTTATTTTAGTGAAACAGCGAACTGGTGCAGATAGTTTTGATAGCTTTAATGGGTTAGCAAAGCGTAATCCATTGGCGGCGCTATCGTTAACCATTGCCATGCTTTCTTTAGCTGGCATCCCATTAACAGCAGGCTTTATTGGAAAATATGTGATGTTTTTAAATGTGATGCAAAACTATCAAACGGTATTGGTAGTTATCGCTATTTTAAATGCATTAATTGGCTTCTATTACTATTTTAAAGTAATTGTTGCTATGTATTTTAAAGAAGGAACAGAGGTTCAATTGTCTATTCCTTTTCAATATAAGGTTGTTTTGGTGTTAGCAGTAATTGTTACCTTACTTTTAGGAGTTTATCCTTCGTTGATATTAAATTTGATATAGATGAATGATGTAGATTTTTATTTGTAGTTTTACAAATATTGGACTATGCAACAATTCTGGAATTCATTACATCATTTAATCGACCCCGAAAAATTACTTAGAGAGGGCGGCTTTTATATGGTAATGTTTGTGATTTTTGCTGAAACTGGATTATTCTTCGGTTTCTTTTTACCAGGCGATTACCTTTTGTTTTTGGCAGGCATGTTTGTAGCTACAGGCAAACTTGATGTTGATATTAGTTTACTGATATTGGGTTTGTGTATAGCTGCGGTATCAGGTAATTTTACAGGCTATTGGTTTGGGAGGAAAACTGGGCCTGTATTATACAAGAGAAAAGACACCTTTTTTTTTAAAAAGCGTTATTTATTGGCTGCAGAGCAATATTATAAAAAGAAAGGTGCTTTTGCGCTAATTATGGGCAGGTTTGTGCCAATTGTACGCACATTTGCCCCTATCTTTGCTGGTGTTGTTAAACTAGACATCAAAAAATTTGCACTTTATAACATTGTGGGCGCAATAATTTGGATAGCTTCCTTAACTTTGTTAGGGTATTTTTTAGGCATAAGATTTGCCGAACAAATAGAAAAATATTTGTTTTATATTATATTAGGTTTTGTGTTTGTCACTACTGTGCCTCTTGTGGTAGCTTTTGTAAAGAGGCAAGTGATAAAAAATGAGACTGGTTTTGAAGAAAATAATGAGTAAAGACAATCACCATCCTTGGCATAGTGTTTCGCCTGGTCATCAAATTCCAGAAATAGTAAATGCGATCATCGAAATTCCCAAAGGCTCAAAAGCGAAATACGAAATTGATAAAGACTCAAATCTTATTAAATTAGATAGAGTTTTATTTTCTTCGGTTATGTATCCGGCAAACTATGGTTTTATTCCACAAACTTATTGTGACGATAATGACCCTCTGGATATCTTGGTGTTGTGTTCGGTAGATGTATACCCAATGACAATTATCGAGGCTAAGGTAATTGGTGTAATGCACATGGTGGATAACGGAGAGCAAGACGATAAAATTATTGCAGTGGCTAAAAACGATCAATCGGTAAACTATATTAACGATTTGCACGAATTACCTCCACATACCATGAAAGAAATTGTAAAATTCTTTCAGGATTATAAAGCATTAGAAGAAAAGAAAGTAACAATAGAGCATTTGTTGGGCGTAAGGTATGCTTACAAAGTGATACAAGAAAGCATAGCGCTTTACGATCAAAAATTTAGAAATAATTTTTAATGGGATTTCAACTGTTTTTAACCTTTTTCTTAGTAATTCTCAACGGATTTTTCGTTGCTGCAGAGTTCGCTATTGTAAAAGTACGAGGTTCGCAAATAGAGGTAAAAGCCAAAACTGGTAGCCGAGTAGGTAAAATGGCAAAAAGCATCATTCATAATTTGGATGGTTATTTGGCAGCAACTCAACTCGGAATTACATTGGCTTCGTTGGGTTTAGGATGGGTAGGTGAAGAAGTAATGCACGCTATTTTTAAAGATCTTTTTATAAATTTAAATTTTGCGGTAAGCGAAGCATTTGTTCACTCTGCTTCAACAGTTGTTGCCTTCTCGGTAATTACCATCATGCACATTGTATTTGGAGAGCTTGCCCCAAAATCTTTCGCCATCCAACGGCCAGTAGCTACTACCTTATTTATCGCTGTTCCGTTGCAACTTTTTTACGTTGTATTTAGGCCATTTATTTGGACTTTAAACGGCCTAGCTTCTATTATATTGAGGCCGTTAGGCATAGACGCTTCTGCGGGCCACGAATCTTTACACAGTACCGAAGAATTGCAATACATCTTAGAGCAAGGTAAGGAAAGTGGAGCACTTGAAGACAATGAACACGAGCTCATTAAAAATGTTTTTGATTTTAATGAGCGTGTAGTTAAAAACATAATGGTGCCACGTACCAAAATATCTGGAATAGAGTTAAATACAGCAACAGCGGAAGTTATACAGACTATTATTTCTGAAGGTTATTCGCGAATGCCTGTTTACGATGAGGTTATTGACAAAATAATAGGAATAGTACATGCCAAAGATATTTTGCCTTTATTGGCCGACCATAAGCAATGGACTTTGAACGATATTATTAGAAAGCCTTATTTTATTCCAGAAACTAAAAAAATTAACGATTTACTAAGTGAATTGCAACAAAAACGCATACAAATTGCAATTGTAATTGACGAGTTTGGCGGTACCGCCGGAATGGTTACTTTAGAAGATATTGTAGAAGAAATTGTTGGCGAAATACAAGACGAGTACGATGAAGAAAAACCAACTGTAGAAAAAATATCGGATACGGAGTTTATTATTAACGCCTATGCAACGGTTTATGATGTAAATGAACATTTACCACACGATTTACCCGAAGATGAAGATTTTGATACCGTTGGTGGCTTAGTTTCGCATGCCTTCGGCAAAATACCAGAGGTTGGTGACAATGAAGAATGTTACGGTTATCTTTTTACCATCCTAAAGAAAACCGAACAAAACATCGAAACGATAAAACTAGAACTCGTTATCAACAAAGAAGATATGGTTGATCAGCATTAATACCAACGCTAATGCATGTTTTTTATACCCCAGATATACAAACCGATGTCTACACTTTAAACGAAGAAGAAAGCAAACATTGCAGTAGGGTGCTTCGTTTAAGTATAGGTGATGTTGTTTTTTTGATAGACGGCAAAGGTGGTCTATATCAATCGGAAATAGCTGCGCTTACTAAAAAAAATGTTCAACTCAAGGTTTTGAACAAACAAACTGAGCATGGCAAACGCAATCATTATTTGCACATTGTTATTGCCCCAACCAAAAATATAGATCGGTTGGAATGGTTTTTAGAAAAAGCAACAGAAATTGGCATTGATGAAATTACGCTCATTATATGCGACCGCTCCGAACGTAAAGTTGTAAAAGATGAGCGTTTAGAAAAGGTAATTACATCAGCCGTAAAGCAATCTTTAACGGCTTATCACCCAAAGTTAAATGCGCCAATTTCATTTGCCGAATTCATCAAAATCAATACTGATTCAGAAAAATTAATTGCCCATTGCATGGAAGGTGAAAAACTTTTTATTGAAAAATTGGTTAAACCACACCAATCTTATACGATATTAATTGGGCCTGAAGGCGATTTTAGTCCAAGTGAACTTGCTGATGCATTGAAAAATAATTTTAAGCCAATATCTTTAGGAAATACGCGGTTGCGTACAGAAACTGCTGCTTTAGCAGCTTGTTTTGAGGTTAATTTTATTAATAGATAAATGATGTATAAAATTAAGGTAAACGATAAATACAGTTTTGACGTTGATGCCAAGCACAACGAAGTAAAAATTAACAATCAACCAATAGTACTTGATCATGCGTATTTAAATGCTGACACAAGTCATATTTTGTATCAAAACAAATCATATACCGTTGAAGTAGTAAACCTTAATTTGGTCGAAAAAACAGCCAATATTAAAGTTAATGGTAGTATGTATAGTTTGACCATAACAGACCAGTTTGATGCGCTTTTAAAGCAGCTGGGTATGGATAAGCTAGCTTCAAATAAAATACAGCAAATTAAGGCACCAATGCCTGGTTTGGTTTTAAGTGTTTTGGTTGCCGAAGGTGATGAAGTTAAAAAAGGGGATAATTTGTTGGTGTTAGAAGCCATGAAAATGGAAAACATGATTAAATCGCCAACAGAAGGAATAATTAAGAAAGTAGAAATTGAGCAGGGCGATAAAGTTGAAAAAAACACTTTGCTCATCCATTTTAGCTAAACAAAAAAGGAACACAATGTGTTCCTTTTTTGTTTTATGGTTTTATTTTTTATTTACCTTTTCTGAATTGTGGTTTACCTGCCGAATTAATTTCGGATGATCCTAACATTGTCATGGCGCAACGGAAACCAATATCAGCTGTGGATTCGTCTTCTTGGATATGTCTTCGCATTGCAGGGTTTAACCACTCTGCTTGGTCGTCCCAAGAACCACCTTTATAAACTCTGGATTTATTGTTAACCAATGTTGTAACTCCATAGAGCGCAATTGGTTCATCGCGGTAGCCTCTTTGATCTGCTTGAAAACTGCTCCCTGTAGTTTTATTAGAAGGGCTTCCGGCTTGCAATTCTGCCCATGTTTGTTTTACAGCGCTTGTAGAAGGAGTCATTACAGGCTTGCCATATTTATCTTGACTTAATTTTCCATTTGCAGGATTTCTTTCCTTGGTTTGTAATTGGTTTCCTCTAAAAGGATTAAGTGCTTCTGCTTGCTCAAAAGTGGCGGCACGATATACGTCAGCAACCCATTCATTTACATTTCCAGCCATATCATATAAACCAAAATCATTTGGCACATAACTCTTTACCCCTTGCGTAAATGCGGCTTTGTCATTTAATGAACCACCTACGCCCATATAATCGCCTTTTGCTCTTTTAAAATTAGCTAAAATTAAACCTCTGGTCCTTGTTTTTGCAGATCTAATTCCTAAGCCATTCCAAGGATATATTTTTTTCTCGTTGATGTTTTCGTATTGTGTACTGCCAATCAATCCTAAAGCAGCGTATTCCCATTCTGCTTCTGTTGGTAATCTAAATGGTTGCAAGATCAAGCCATCTTCTAAGCGAATATTTCTCGTTGGTAATACCCTTCTCCCATTAGTAGTGGCTGCAGTTGCCGAAGCGGCCAATGGACTAAGGTCTGGTTTAGCCTTGGTTCCTTTGTCAACATACTGACCATTTAAATACATTTCGGTATTAAATGGTTTATCAGGTCTAGCTGGGGGAGGTGTTTGGCTTGTTCTTCTGCCATTGCCACGTAACTGTGCAAACGATGACATGTAATTTTTGTCTCTAAGTAATTTTTCGTTTACTACATCTGTTCTCCATGCACAATATTCTTCAGCTTGGATAGCGCTTACACCCACTACTGGATAATCGCCATAAGCTGGATGTCTTAAGTAGTTGTTTACATAAGGCTCGTTAAAAGATAAAGGTTTGCGCCATACCAAAGTATCAGGCAAAGCCTCGTAATATAGTTGAGCGTCAGTAGGATAGTTTCTTTTAATCCAATTTAAATATTCTAACCAATCTGTATTAGAAACCTCTGTTTCGTCCATGTAGAAAGAGCTTACTGTAACCTCTCTTTTATGGTTGAGGTTACTCAAGTCTTGACCAGGTATATCAACCGCACTACCACCCATAATAAATTGTCCGCCTTCAATTTCTATCAATCCAAATTGATTGGTTTGGTGACTGCGTTTGTAACCGGTATTTACTTCAAAACCACCATTTTCGGGTCTGTTATATGCGTATCCTGTTTTACTAGAAACCCCTTTTTTTGAAGAGTTGCAGGAAGATAATGCCAACATAACAGTTGAAAATGCCAATGAATATAAAAATACTTTTTTCATAAAATCCTAATAAACCTAAATACAAAAATACATAAAAAAGGCTATACACAAAAATATTCTTTTTTTGCGAATAGGAATGATTTGTTTTTAATAGTACATTTAATTAGAATTAAATTGTGCTTTGATTTTAGTTTATACTATGCTATATTGCGTTGTTTAATAATTGTTTTTTAAAAAAAAATTGAGTTTGAACAATTTCAAAAGAAATGCGCTTTGCTTGCTTGTTGGATTTTTTTCGCAGCAAAGTTTAATGGCTCAGGTTGTTGAGCCAAATACGCAAGTAAATGGTAGTCAAATAAATACCATTTTTACTGCAGTTCCATTCTTATTAATTACGCCTGATGCAAGGGCAGGTAGTATGGGCGATGCTGGTGTTGCCATGCAGCCAGATGGAAATACAATGAGTATTAATCCTGCTAAATTAGTTTTTTTAGATAAGCCTTATGGCATTGGTATTTCTTACAGCCCCTGGTTAAAAAATCTTGTTCCAGATATAAATTTAGCCTATTTAAGTGGTTTTTATCGAATAGATGATAGAAATACCTTTGGGAGCTCATTGAGGTACTTTTCATTAGGGCAAATACAACTTACAGATATCAATCAGCAAGATTTGGGTGTTTATACCCCTAGCGAGTTTGCCTTGGATGTATCACTTGCCCACAAATTTGGCGATAATTTTTCTATGGCCTTGAGCCCCAGATTTACTTATTCTAATTTGACGGCGGGTCAATTTTCTGCGGGGCAGCAAACTAAGGCTGGAAAATCATTTTCGGTTGATGTTTCTGGCTACTATCGAAAACCTACTGTGCTGTTTGGTAAAGATGCCATTTTAGCTTTTGGTGCTTACATTTCTAACATAGGAACAAAAATAAGTTATGTTGATGGGGGCAGGGAACAATTCTTGCCTATGAATTTGAAATTGGGCGCCGCTTCAACTTTTATTATAGATGATTACAGTCAATTGTCAATTGCTTTAGACTTTAATAAATTAATGGTTCCTACGCAGCCTGTCCGAGACCAAAATGGAAATATTATTTCAGGAAAAGACCCTGATCGATCGGTTCCTGCCGCTATATTTGGCTCTTTTACCGATGCCCCAGGCGGCTTTAGTGAAGAGTTAAAAGAAATTAACATAGCCACTGGTATAGAGTACACCTACAATCAACAATTTGCCTTGAGAGCGGGTTATTTTTACGAATCGCCACAAAAAGGCAACAGAAGATACCTTACCCTTGGTGCGGGGTTAAAGTACAGTGTTTTTAATCTAGATTTCTCTTATTTAGTAGCTAATCCACAAAAAAGTCCGTTGGCAAATACCTTAAGGTTTAGTTTATTGTTTAATTTTGGCGATGCAAAACAATGAAAATTAAAGTAGGTTTCGGATTCGATGTTCATCAGTTGAAAGACAATCACCCATTTATAGTTGGAGGGGTCAATTTAGCGCATCATAAAGGTGCATTTGGTCATTCGGATGCCGATGTGTTGTTGCACGCCATTTGCGATGCACTATTAGGCGCAGCCAACTTGCGTGATATAGGTTTTCATTTTAAAAACACAGATCCGCAGTGGAAAGGCATTAGCAGCATTATCTTGCTAAAAGAGACGGTAAGGCTTTTGGCCGAGAAAGACTGGAAGGTAGGTAATATTGATGCTATGCTCTGTCTTGAGGCACCAAAAATCAATCCTCATATTCCTAAAATGCAACAAAATATTGCCGAAGCCATGGGTATCTCGGTTGATGATATTTCTATCAAAGCGACAACCAACGAAACCATGGG